>CAYMQX010000270.1:0-4712 GCA_964392495.1 uncultured Anaerolineaceae bacterium | reverse complement strand
TCCCCCGCCCGGAATGGTATTTCCTTTTTCTCTTTAAATTCCTGGCGCTTTACGGACAGATCCCGGTGCTGGGAAAGATCGAATGGCTGGCGACAGTCGCCGTCCCGGGTATCGGCATCGGGCTTTTGACCCTGATCCCCTTCATCGACAAGTCCCCCTGGCGCTACTATGCGCGCCGCATGCTGCCCCTTACAGTGATGGGGCTGGTCGTACTGGATATCGTGCTGCTGACCGTGATGGCCGATATCCCCACCGTCTCCGAGACGGGCTCCAGGCTCTCCGGCTTGCTCCAGGCTACCGCCGGGCTGGCGATCCCGGCGCTGGCGATCCTGGTGCTGGCGTTCATGGCCTGGAAGCTGAAAAAGAACCAGCCGCGCCTGATGAGCTGGACGGCGGTGGGCGCCGGAGCGCTGATGATCGCCTTCACCGCGGCAGTGCTCGCCACTGCACCCGCTCCGGCAGCCGCCGGGACCGAGGCAGCCGGGACGCTCACCGAGCAGATCCTGGCCGGGCAGGACCTGTACTCCGTCAACTGCGTGGAATGCCACGGGGACGACGGCAAGGTCACGGTGATCGAGGGGGTGGAGGGACTGGAGGGCAAGGAGATCAGCGCCATCAACAGCCGCGACGTGCTGTACACCCTTAATGACGCCTCGCTGGCCGAGGTCATCAATTACGGCCGCCCGGATGCGGGCATGAACCCCTTCGGCAAAGCCTACAACCCCGAGGGGCTGTCCAGGAGCGAGATCGATTACGTGGTGACCTTCATGCGCTACTTCTGGGACGACCGCTTCGAGTTGCCTGCTGAGGCGCTCAAGCCGCTCTTCCCTCCGCTCGCCCAGAACGAAGCACCCTCTTATGAGGTGCATATCGCGCCGATCACCAAGCGCTACTGCATCTCCTGTCACCGGGAGGGCAAGACCAACAACAACTTCCTGATGACCTCCTACCAGGAAATCCTGACCACCGGAGACCAGAAGGACCGGAATATTGTCGCCGGAGACCCGGACTCCTACCTTCTGCAGGTCATCCAGGGACATGAGATTCTGGATGAGAAGGGCGAGAAGTTGATCGGCGTCATGCCGCCCAAGAGCACCCTGAAGCCCAATGTCATCGATGTATGGATGCGCTGGATCATGAACGGGATGCCCGCGACCGCCGCGCAGGCTGGTGCGATCGCACCGGTCGCGCCGCCCACACCGACGGCAGCGCCCTGACCCTTCCATTTTGCAGCGGTCCCCGCCAGTGGGCGGGGACCGCTGTTTTTGCAGTCTCTTTTCTCCGAAAACATGCGGGCGGTGTATACTTTGAATTGCGATCATATTAGTTTCCGGCAGGAGGATTCATGGATGTATCCTTCATTGAGCTGAACCGCGCCTCGACCGAGCGCATCCGCAGGCTGGCCCGCAGCCTGAGCGAAGAGCAGATGCAGCACCCGGTGGGGCAGCACTGGACCGTCTCCATTGTGATGGCCCACCTGGCCTTCTGGGACCGCCGCGTCCTGTACGTGCTCGAGAGGACCGAGCGCGAGGGCAGGCTCTTCATCCCCGAGATCGACAGCTTCGTGAACGACCTTTCCCTGCCGCTGTGGGAGGCCATCCCGCCGCGCAGCGCCTGCCGCATCTCCATCGACAGCGCCCTGACGCTCGACAAGCGTCTGGAGGCCTTCACGCCCGCACTGCTGGAGGAGGTCTGCAGCTACAATAAGCGCTGGGTATTCCGCAGCCTGCACCGCAACGAACACCTCGACGAGGCCGAAGAAGCGCTTAAGCAGAAGGCCTGAATTCAGAACCCTGCCTGATATGACGGATCAAAAAAACCGGGGACCGGAGGTTTCAGGCTTCCGAAGTCCAAAAAGCCTTGGAGGTCCATTGTCCTTACAGACTCTAAAAGGCTGCATTACCGTCCCTCTTGGCACCCGGGCAAACACCGCTTGCAGTCATGGTTCATGGCCTGCCGGAAAGACCTTCCGGATCCAGGGTGCTGCATCATGAAACGGATCGAGGCGGGCCTGCTGGTACTCCTGCTTCTAGCCGCGGCCCTGTTGGGCACCGCATCCCTGACGCGCGGCCATTTGTGGGGGGATGATTTTGCCTCCTATGTAATGCAGGCGCAGAGTATTCTGGACGGCTCGACGAGCGGGTTCATCCAGCACAATACGTTCACCATCGAAAACTCATCCTTCCCACCCGGGCCGGTCGCTTATCCGTGGGGATTCCCTGCTCTGCTCGTGCCGCTTGTGGCGGTCTTCGGGCTGAAGTTTTTGGCGCTCAAACTCATCAACCCCTTGTTTTTCCTGTTGTTCCTGGCGGTTTTCTACTGGTTGGCGCGGCGCAGGCTGCCCGTCTCCGTCTCTCTGGGGCTCACCGCAGCGCTGACCTTTAGCCCGGCGCTGCTCATTGCACAGGACCTCGTCTCTCCGGATATCCCCTTCCTTTTTGCCTCCACACTGGCAGTGCTCCTGATTGAACTTCGCCTCTGGAACTCCCTGCGCGGGGCCGCGCTCATCGGGCTGGCGATCTACTTCGCCTTCAGCCTGCGCACCAACGGCATCCTGCTGCTCGCGCCGCTGATCACCGCGCAGATCGTGGGGCGGGAGGGCGGCTGGCGGAGGACGCTCACCCCCTGGCTGGTTTTTACCGCGGCGGTGGTCATCGAGTCGCTGCTCCTGCCCTCGGGGCAGGGGAGTTACCTGAGCCATTTCTCCATGTTCACGGCGGAGACTTTTTTCCACAACCTGTGGTTCTACCTGCACTTCCCCGCCGCGCTCATGGAAGACATTCCACTTGGGTCGATCTTCCTGGTCCCGCTCATACTGCTGTTCCTGTATGACCTCATCGTGAACTTCCGGCGGGAGCGGGTCATGCTTTCCTATATCGCGGCCTCGCTGGGGACCTTCACCCTGTGGCCCGAGAACCAGGGCATCCGGCTGGTCTATCCTCTCCTGCCGCTGTTCCTGATCCTGGCCGGAGGAGGCTGGGTTTCGCTGATGGAGCGGGTCGAGGGCAGGCAAAAGGGACAGCTGCGCTGGGCCTCCATTTCACTGGGCGCGGCGTTCCTCCTGCTCTCCCTCATCTTCTGTGTGAACCTTGCCCGGATCAACCTGCGCCAGGGGCGCGAGATCAACGGGCCTCTCGATCCCGTCAGCAGACAGATGTTCGAGTTCATCCGCGAGGAGACCCCGCCCGGCAGCGTGATCGTCTTCTTCAAGCCACGGGCCATGCGGCTGTTCACAGACCGGGACTCCTTCATGACTCAGAATTGCGGGGACCTCGCAAAAGGCGATTACATCGTCTTTCATGAAAAGCAGGGCTTCAATGCCCAGATCGCTGACCTGGAGGCCTGTCCCGGTTTCGATTACCCGGTGGTGTTTAATAACCTGCGGTTCACGGTGTATGAGGTCCTGCACTGAATAAAGATGGAGGATTGTTTTCATGCTACACTTGAAATGGTGAACGATGACCATTGAGAGCAGCATTCAAATCGGAAATGTGATCCGCAATGCCGTGGTGTTCAATATCAGGAATTGGTCCGGTGGCATGATGAATTCAGATTCTCTCATCCAATCGGTGCAGGACTTTTTTTCCGTGCTGGAGCAGCGCAAGATCAACTATGTTCTCGTCGGAGGGATTGCCATCCTTTACTATATCGAGGGGCGAAATACGCAGGACCTGGACCTGTTGATGTCTCTGGAATCGCTGGAAAAACTGCCCGAGATCGAGATCTCCAGCCGGGACCAGGACTTTGTCAGGGCAGGCTTTAAAGGATTGCAGATCGACGTGCTATTGACGCGCAATCCCCTGTTCCGGATGGTGAAAAACGAGCATTCCAGGCTGCAGAAATTTCTTGACCGAAGCATCCCGCTGGCAACGGTGGAAGGACTGCTGCTCCTGAAGCTATATGCCTTGCCCTCACTTTACCGGCAGGGCAATTTTACAAGGGTGGGTCTCTATGAGAACGATATTGCGACCCTGCTCCACTATTACAAGCCTGACATGGCCATATTACTGGATAAGCTCGCTGCATACGTGAACGAGTCCGATCTGGCGGAGATCAGGGGAATCATCGCCGATATCCAAAACCGCATCCAGCGCTTCAGGAACGATTCGGAGTAGGTGACAGTAGATGCAAGACTATTTTGAATATAACGATGATTACCCCACTTGCCAAAGAACACATGCAAGTCTATGTATTTACCTCCCTGATATGGAAGATCCAGACTTGATCTCAAAAAAACTGGGCATCAAACCCTCGCGTACACAGATTCGAGGGGAGTTTTACAGGGGCAAGATGAAAGAGTGGCCGACCGCCTGGTTTTTGGAATCAGATTCATATGTGCAATCGAAGGAGCTTAGGCGGCATATAGATTGGTTATTGGATCAACTCCAGGGGAAATCGGAAATCTTCCAGCAATTTATGCGTTCGGGGGTTGATATTGTTTTATCCTGTTTTTGGACATCAGCATGGGGGCATGGGGGTCCTATGCTTGATCCCAAAATTCTAAAAAGACTTGCCGAATTGGACTTGGGAATCGGCTTTGATATATATTTTGAGGGGGATGACGATATTCACTAAGGCCCAAGTCCAAGGAAGCTGAAAGATAAAATGTCCAATATCGACCAAACTCCCGACACATGATCCAATAAAAACGGCAGGCTGTACGCCTGCCGTTCTGCTTGCTATCCCAGGTGCATCGGCATGATGACCTGGAT
>CAYMQX010000269.1:0-4715 GCA_964392495.1 uncultured Anaerolineaceae bacterium | reverse complement strand
ATTCCCAGACTCTCTACAACCCCCTGGCCCCCATCGGAAGGCTGGCCGAGCAGGGTGGCTGGGTGATCCTCATGGGCACGGACCACACCGTCAACACCAGCATCCACTATGCCGAGAAGCTGGCCGGACGGAAGCAGTTCACACGCTGGGCGCTCACCCCGAAGCGCATTGTCGAATGCCCGGGCTTTCCGGGAGATTCGGACGGGTTTGAGGCGCTCGCACCCGGGCTGGAACCGTTCACCCGCCGCGCCTATGCCGGTGGGGCGCTGATCCGGGCCGTGCCGCTTCAACCTCTCTTCGAAGTGGCACTCACCCGCCTCAGGCGAAACCCCCTCGACCTGCTCTGCCAACGACCGGACTGCGCCCGCTGCAACGACATCCGCACCGCGCTGCAATACCAGAGCAGCTAGCGCCCGCATCGAGGCGCGGGTGGACGCATACCCTCCTCCTTTTGCAGTGCCCATTCACAGCGAGGGGCAGTAAAATAGCGGCCATGCCTGATCCCTTAACCTGGCGTCTCTTGAAAACCCCGCCCGCCCACGGAGCCTGGAATATGGCCGTGGACGAGGCCATCCTGGAACACAGCCGGCGCGGCGCTTCACTCCCCACCCTGCGCTTGTATGCCTGGGCGCCCCCCTGTCTTTCCCTTGGGTACGCGCAGCCTTATGCGGAGGCGGACCTCGAACAACTCAAGGCCCGCGGCTGGGAGCTTGTGCGCCGCCCCACGGGGGGGCGGGCCATCCTCCACACAGATGAACTGACCTACTCCGTGACCGCCCCCGCCGAAAACCCCGTCACCGCGGGGAGCGTGCTTGAGTCCTATCATCGCATCGCCCGGGCGCTTCTGCGCGCGCTGCAAGGCCTCGGCCTGCCGGTTCAGATCGAAGGACAGGCGCTCAGCGCCCTGCCAGGCGCGGCCAACCCGGTATGCTTCGAGGTGCCCTCCAGTTACGAGATCACGGTGGCGGGTCGCAAGCTGGTCGGCTCGGCACAGGCCCGCCGTCAGGAGGGCGTGCTGCAGCACGGTTCGCTCCCGCTGATCGGTGATCTGGGCCGCATTACACAGGGCTTGGTCTTCAAGGATGGACCGGCCCGCAAGGAGGCGGAACGCCGCCTCCTACAGCGCGCGGCAACTGTAGAATCGGTCCTGGGACGAAGGGTGGAGTGGGATGGGGCGGCAGCTGCCTTTGAGGAGGCTTTCCGGTCCGAGCTTGGGTTGGACTTTGAGGAGGCGCCTCTTTCCGAGTCCGAAGGGGAGCGGGCTGCCGAATTGGTTGAGACCAAATACGCGCACGCCTCCTGGACGCAGCGCGTGTGAAATTCTTCAAAGCCTCGGGAGGGCGGAGACTCCGGCCAGGGAAGGGCCTGAATTTTTGTCCGCAGGCCGCCGGTCACGCTCCCTGGCGCTAATGTACGAAAATCACCGTTTTATAGCCCAACGCATTGAAGAACTTTAGCAGATAGGTCTCCGCGTTCGCCTGGGCCTGCTGCAGGATGCCGTCTTCGATGGCGGCCTTCATGATCTCCTGTTCGGCGGATTGCCGCGCCAGCGTCTCAAGGTCCACAGCCTGCTTGCTCAGGATGCCCGTCTCGCGGGTATAGACGTAGGACTTCTGGTTGTTAATGGTGGCGATGAACACCTCCGCGGCAGGCAGGCGGACGTTCAGGATGCCGTCGCTGAGCTGCATATCCCCGGGCTGGATCTTCTCCATGTCAATACCGGCAATGACGGTCCCATGCGCCACAAAGAGCATACGATCACCGAAGAGGAAATCGAAGGTGCCCTGGTTCTGCTCGGCGGTGATGACCTTCTCGACGCTATATTGGATGGTCTCCAGCCGCGCCAGCGCGCGTACATCATAAATGTAAGTCACGGGGTCGGGGATAATGGTAGGGGTGGGGTTCAGGAGCTGCGAGACCTGGGTTTGAAGGGCCTGGTTGGCCTGGTTGACCTGCTGGAATGGTGCGACCGCCTGACTGGCGGTGTCCCGCACAGTCTGAACGATAAAATAGATCCCGGCGGCCAGCACGACAAGGATCAGGAAGGAAAACAAAGCATTCCCGGTATTTTTCATAGGTGTCCTTTCAACCCGGCTCTATTAATATCACAAGTTCGGGGGTTTTTTTAGCCGTGAGGGTCCGATCTAAAACTTGTTTTATTATTGCAATGCCGGTATGATTGCCCAAGTAGAACGCACCGGATGAAGAAACTTCTGGCCGCCTGCCTGCTGCTTGTCACTGCCTGCACACTTCCGGGGGGCGCTCCACCGGCTCCTACAGGCACGCCGGCCCCCATCCCCACCGCGCTGAGCGCAGTACCTCTCCAGCCCACCGGGCAGCCCGGGACCGAGGCGAATCCGCTGATCTTGGCGCTGGCGCCTTCCGCCCAACCCTCCACCGAGATCATCCAGAACGGGCAGGCCCTGGCGGGGCGCCTGCAGACCCTGTCCGGACTGCACATCGTACTGGTGGCACCCACCACCGAAAGCGAGCTGCTGCGCGCCCTCGGCTCAGGCAACGCCCAGATCGCGGTGCTCTCCCCCTTTGCCTATCTGCTCGCCAGCAGCAAGGGACAGGCGACGCCCATGCTGGCGCGCGTGCGGGACGGGGAGGCGCTCTACGGTTCCCAGTTCATCGCCCGCAGCGATATGGGCTTCAAGGTCTATTTTGACACAGCCCGCGGGGAAAATACCGCCGAGGCAACCCAGGCCCTCTTCCAGTTTCAGGACCGCAAACCCTGCTGGAGCGACTCCGCCTCCCCATCGGGTTATGTGGTGCCGCTTGGAGCGCTGAAAGGTTCCGGTTTCAGCACGCGTGAGCCAGCCTTCGTGGGAGGCCAGCCCACGGTCGTGCGGGCCGTGTACGGCAAGGGCATCTGCGACTTCGGCGCCACCTATATCGATGCCCGCCGCCTGCCGGCCCTGGAGAACGATTATCCCGACGTGCTTGAAAAGGTGAAGGTCATCTGGCAGATACCCCCGGTCATCCCATACGAGGTGGTGGCCGCTGCATCCAGCCTGAACCCGGAGATCAAGCGCAGCCTGCTGCGGGCCTTCATTGACATCATGAACACCAGCGATGGAAAGCTGCTGATCCAGACTGTCTATGGGATCGATGCCTTCCAGCCCGCCGACGAAAGCCTGTACAAGGCATTCAATGACTACGTCCGGGCCAGCGGGCTGGATCTGAATGAACTCATCCGATAAACCCTCCAGATTTCGTGACACTCCGTCAACTTTAAAATAACTTGTCCCTGTCATTAATTTGAGGTATTATCAAACCCATCGTATGGGGCAAGCTGGCCCCAATCTCTTTTGTTTCATGAGGAGAAGTAAATGAACAAACGGTATTCCTTTATGGTGCTGGCACTGATGACGATCCTGTCTCTGCTGCTGGCAGCCTGCGGCGCGCCCGCCACCCCGGTGGCGACCGAACCGCCTGCCGCGCCGACCGAAGCGCCCGCGCCGACCGAGGCTCCCGCGCCGACCGAGGTGCCCGCTCCCACGCTTGGGACCGCGGACAACCCCCTCATCATGGCGCTGGCGCCCTCCGCCACCAGCCAGGAGCTGCAGACCGGCGGCCAGGCCATTGCCGACAAACTCAGCGAGATGACCGGCTATACCATCCAGATCAGCGTCCCGACCAACTACGCCGCGCTGATCGAGGCCATGGGCTCCGGTAATGCGCATATCGGCTGGCTGCCGCCGTTCGCCTATATGCTCGCCAAGTACAAGGACTATGCGGATGTCGGGCTGGCCGTGCTGCGCGCTGACTCCGACCACTACGGCTTCCAGTATGTGGTGAATGCGGCGCGCGTCAATGAAGACGGCACCCCCATGTTCACTTCCTACTTCGATCCCGCCACCGGCAAGAGCACTGCCGACGCAGCGACCGCCCTCAAGCAGTTTGAAGGCAAGAAGCCCTGCTGGACCGATCCGCTTTCGGCCTCCGGCTACGTGCTGCCCTTCGGCCTGCTCGCCAAAGAAGGTGTCAAGACCAAGGCCGGCGCCTGGGTCCAGGGCCATCCCACCGTCATCAAGTCGGTGTACCTGAGCCCCAAGGGCGAGATCTGCGACTTCGGCGCGACTTACATCGACGCCCGCACCTCAGTGGTCAAGGATTTCCCGGATGTGAATGAGAAGGTCCTGGTCGCCTACGTCTCCGACCCGATCATCCCCAACGACAACGTCTCCTTTGCGACCTCCGTGCCTGCGGACGTGCGCGAGAAGGTCACCGCTGCCCTGCTCGAGCTGGCCGGCACCGAAGAGGGCCGCACCCTGCTCAAGAACGGTGGTTACGATATCGGCGGCCTGAAGGCCGTGGATGACACCTTCTACGATGACTTCCGTGTTTATCTGGAAGCCGCCGGTTACGATATCACCAGTTTTAAATAAGATATTGGATTCCAAAGAGGGAGGGCACATGCCCTCCCTCTCTTCTTAAATACGGGCTTTACCGAGGGACACATCATGCTGCGCGTTGAAAACCTTTCCAAGACCTATCCAACCGGCACTCAGGCTCTCAAGAACGTCTCCTTCGAGGTGCAGGATGGCGAATTCCTGGTCGTGATCGGCCTCTCGGGGTCAGGCAAGTCCACCCTGCTGCGCTGCATCAACCGGCTGATCGAACCGTCCGGGGGCAAGGTTTTCCTGGATAGTGTGGATGTGACGGCCGCCTCCCCTTCCGAACTGCGCCTGATCCGTCGCAATATCGGC
>CAYMQX010000268.1:0-4737 GCA_964392495.1 uncultured Anaerolineaceae bacterium | reverse complement strand
GCTTGCTCGTTGAAGTCTGCGGAGGTCAGCGAGAGGCGGTAGCCCATGTGGTCGCCGATCTCCTGCAGGCAGCCGCCCTCCTTCCAACCGCGAAGGATGCCCTTATGGTACGCTTCATTGATTGCGGAAAAATGCAGCATTTCCATTTCATGGATCGCATTCACGCATTCCGAACGCGGGGGGGAAGGGGGCGCAGGTCTCGCCGCTCATGGGCGTGAAGCGCGTCAGCTCGGCCAGGTACGCCTGGTCGCGTTTGATCGTGTTTTCGCCGTTGCGTTCATACGTTCCAACATCCGTTTCGCTCGAAAGAAAACAGTCGTTGTGATGGGCGACTCGTGCGGCCGCCGCATCTTCGGGGTTCGGATACATTTCGATGATGTTGGCCGGGTAGCGCACCTGCACGAAACGGGTCGGGATTGCCGCAAGAACTGCGTTGAGAATTTCCCGCTTGTCTTGAATGTTATCCAGTCCGTTGGTGGATGTATGCCACTCGCCCCACGCGCCGATGAAGCCCGCCTCGACCCAGGCGATGACATCTGCATTGTTTTGCAATAGCGGGGTCAACTGCCGGATGTGCCGCAGGATTTGGGATTTGGATGCGTCGGGTTCGCTGTCAGGATAGGGCCCTTGGTTGTAGGCAAAGCGGATAATGGCCTTGACGCCCGCTTCTCTGATATCCTCGAAGTTGGTCTGCAGTCCATTCAGCAGTTCCTCAGGCAGGTCTGATTCGCGGTGGTCGCTCAGATAGATGTTGAGGTGCACCAGCGTATTGCCCGTGATGCGCACGGAGCTAAATCCCGCCGGGCTGGGGAGTTCATAAGGGGTGAAGAATCCGCGTTCGGGGTTGAGCAGCGAGGCGTCAGTGGCGCTGTAGGTATGAGAAACAGGATCAGACTCGGGGGAGGTCGAGGCCGGTCCACACCCGAAGAGAATGGTGGAAAGAAGGAAGACGGGGAGAAGTTTCCAGTTCCAGGTTTCAGGTTTCATTTTATTTGAATGCGGAAGATGTTGCTTGATCCACGATCCAGCGTTGCAGGAAGATGTAGACCACGAAAATGGGGAGCAGGGTGAGGATGGAGGCCGCGAGCACAAGCCCCTGATTGGAGACATGTGCCGTTTGAAACCACACCACCAGTAGTGGGATGGTCCTTTTCTCGGGTGAGGTCAGCACGATGAGGGGCCACAGATAATCGTTCCAGGTGGCCATGAAGGTGAAAATGCCGAGTGAGGCGAGGGGCGGTCCCATCTGTGGGAGGACCACGCGGCTGTATATTCCGAATTCAGAGGCGCCGTCTATGCGGGCGGCGTCCATCAATTCGGAGGGCAGGGCTTCGATGAATTGCTTCATCATGAAGATGCCGTACGCGTCTATGAACGCAGGGACGATGAGCGCCCAGAGCGAATCGATCAACCCCAGTTTGACGACCAGCAGGTAGTTTGGGATCATGACCACCTGAAAGGGGATCATGATTTGGATAAGTATGATGCCGAAGGCGAGGTTCTTGCCTCTGAATTGATACTTGGCGAAGATGTAGCCCGCATAGGAACTGGTAAAGAGCGTGATGGCCACGCGGGTGACGGATACAAAGATGCTGTTGAACAGGTTTTGAGCGAGCGGAATATCCTTGTCCTTCAGGATCGTGGTGTAATTGGTAAGCGAAGGCGTCTTGGAGAAAAAATCGGGCGGGGTCTGGCGCAGTTCGGCTGGAGTTTTTAGCGAGGAGACGATGATATAGAAGAACGGCAGAAGTGTGCCGATCAATCCCACGATCAGGATCGCGTACGCGCCCGATTTGCCGAGCAGGAACGTGAAGGAGGGGCGTTTGGTGGTGGATGATTGCATATGCGTTCTCGCCTAATTTACGTTTGACAATTTTGGATTTACCATCAGCCCCCCGGTCCGATCGTAAATCGTCAATCCGAAATCGCAAATTGCTAATATTCCCATTCGGTTCTCAGGATTCTGAATTGGAGCACGGTAAAAGTCAGGATGATGATGAATAGCACCATGGACATGGCCGCCGATAAGCCCAGGTTATTCGCAAATTTGAAGGCGTTCTCATAGATGCTCAGCAAAAGAGTCTGCGTCTGGTTTTGAGGCCCGCCGCGGGTAAGCAGTTGAAAGATGACGAACACCTGCAGGGAGGAGATCACCGTCAGAACGCTGGTCAGTAATACGGTCCGGCTGAGGAGCGGGACGACCACAAGCCAGAATTCCTGCCAGGTGTTGGCGCCATCCACGCGTGCGGCTTCGCGCAGAGTCTTCGGGATGGATTGCAGGGCCGCAACGAAGATGACCAGGTTGTAGCCAAAGTCCTGCCAGACATGCGCGATGACCACGCAGATCATCGCCAGCGGGACCCCAAAGTACACCAGGCTCGGGTCTTGCAGCCACGATTTCGGCGGGACGAGCCCGATCCCTTTGAACATCAGGCTGAGCAATCCCCAGCCCGGGGCGTACATATATGACCAGATGATGACGAGTGCCACAGAAGAGGAAATGGTGGGAAGAAAATAAATGGCGCGGAACAAGGTCTTAAAACGCTCGCCGATGGATTCAAGGATGACCGCGAGCGGCAGCGTGATGAGCAGGTTGAGCGGCACGACCAGCGCGGTGAAGATGAACGTGTTCTTTAATGCCAGGCGGAAAACTTCAGCGGGTTTGGTGTTCTCGGTGAAAAGCTCAATATAGTTGTCGATGAAAATGAATGGATTGGCTCCGCCCAGACCCAGAAAGCCGCTCCCCTCCCGGATAGGAGTGTAGCTGAAGAAGCTCATCACCACGGCCCAGACGATTGGAAACAGCGTGAACACCCCCATATATAGGAGAATGGTCGTCAGGCTGGTATAGGCAAAACGCCTCTGCTTTGCCGTCAATTTACCGCTGCTTCCGACGGCCTCTTTATTGAAAAGCGAGCTGAATGCCATGGGACCTCGCTGCAAGCAATGAAGGCTGGATGATAAATGTTGAACAAAAGGTAAAAGAGGCAGATGGAGGGCGGCTCTTTCTGGCGGTTCGAGCCGCCCTCCCTTGTTTCCGTATCTGCTTGTCTACTTTCTCATTGCGCCGAATCCACCATCGCGTTCGCGGCTTCGTGCATGCTGTTCGCCGCTTCTTCGGCGGTCTGGTTTCCCTGGATCGCATCCAGGATGGTCGGATAGATGATCTCATACGCCAGTTGATCGGGGTCGGTCAGGTTGCCCTGGTACGCGCCCTTGTCCAGGATCGGCAGGACCGCGACCGCGAACGGAACTGCTTCCACATACTTCGCATTTGCTGCAACCGTTTTCATCGCCGGGATGGTGGCGGTGGTGGTGTTGAAATACAGCACATTGGCTTCGTTCGCGCCGAGGAAGGACGCAAGTTTCCAGGCGGTTTCGGGATGCTGTGTGCTCTTGCCCACCACATACCCCCATCCGCCCACGGAAACATACTTGTGTTCCGAACCCATCAATGGCGGCAGGGCGACATAATCGAAAACCAGATCGGGATAGCCGATCTTCGCATCGCCCGCGTACCATGAACCGAGCACGCCGATGGCGTTATGTCCCTGCGCGAACGAATCGCCCACCCATTCGCTGTCGGCATTGAAGATGATCGGATCCACTACGCCGTCTTTCTGGGTCATGTCCATCAACTTTTGAATCGTGGCAATGGCTTCGGGTGAATTGAAGTTGAAGTGTTTGCCGTCTTCAGCGAAGTAATTGCCGCCCTGTTCCAGAATCCCCGCCAGGAAATAGGTGAACAATTGGTCGCTGTTTGTATAGTGCAGCCCGGCAGTGGTCATCACGCCGTCCGGACCAAGCACGGTCATCTTCTTGGCATCCGCGACCACCGCGTCCCAATTTTCCCATTTCGGAGGATACGCAATGCCGGCTGCCTTGAACAGCGCGGGGTTCGCATACGCCCCGCCGTATTCGAGATTGTATTCAGCCGGGAAACCATATAATTTGCCATCACAGGTCTGACCGCCGAGCGGGGCATCGAAATACATCCCCTTTGCCGCGTCCAGGGTTATCACATCCGCCGGCACCTCGAGCAGTTGTCCGCCTGAAGCATAGCGGCAGGTGTACCCGCCCGGGATGAGGATCACATCCGCAGTGTTGCCCGCCGGCAGCGAGGTTTGGATCGTCTGAATGAACACATCCCACGGGAAGGTCTCGTACTTGATCGTCACCTTCGGGTTGGCCGCCATAAAATCATTGAACATTTTCTGGTTGGCCTCATTGAACGCAGGCGCCTGGTGTCCCCATACGCGGATCTCAACAGGCTCGTTCGACACGGCTGGCGTTTTGGCCGTGCCCCCGCATGCGGCAAGCAGCAGGCTTGCCATCACAAAAACGAACAGCAGCTTTTTCATGCTTCTCTCCTTTTTGGTTACAGATCTAGGTTCACAACCGCCGTCAAATTGGCCGGGCGGTCGGGATTCAAACCCTTCGCCAGCGAACGATAGCAAGCCATAAGTTGCAGCACCGGTAGATACAGAACGCCGCGCACCTCCTCCGGGATATTCGATTCGAACTTGACGTCTGCTTCTCTCTCGCCGATGGCTGCCACGGTTCCCCCGAGCATCTTCATCTCTGACAGCACCTTCGCCTCGTGGGCACGATTCTGCTCCGACAGCAGCCCCACGACCACGGCATTTTGATTCACCATGCTCTTCGGCCCGTGGCGAAATTCCAAAAAGTGGAACGGCTCGCTGTGGGTGAGGGTCATCTCCTTCATCTTGAGATTCA
>CAYMQX010000267.1:0-4785 GCA_964392495.1 uncultured Anaerolineaceae bacterium | reverse complement strand
ATCCGGCTCCAGCGCCAGGGCACGCGCCAGGGCCACACGCTGCTGCTGCCCGCCCGAAAGTTGGCGCGGCATACGGTGTCCCAACCCCACCAACCCCACCAGTTCCAACAGTTCATCGCGCTTGGAGCGGCGCTTCTTCACCGGGACCTTGCGGATCTGCAGGCCGAACTCGATGTTCTCGGCCACGTTCATGTATTCAAAAAGGGCGTAGTTTTGGAACACGAACCCCACCCGGCGCTGCTGCACCGGCAGGTTCGTCACATCCCGGTTGTGGAGGAGCACCCGCCCCTGTCCGGCAGGGACCAGCCCCGCAATGATGTTCAGGACGGTGGTCTTCCCGCTGCCGCTGGAACCCAGCAGCACGAAGAACTCGCCGTCCTTGATCTCCAGCGAGACATCGTTGACCACCGCCTGCTGGTCGTAGCGTTTGCTGACGTGCTCCAATACAATGGACATCTTCACCTCTCCAAGTGACCCTGAAAGGATACCTGAGAGGTGTGACCGCCCCGGTGATAAGGCTGTGACAATCTGGTGACGAATGGGCTGGAGAGACCCCCTCTGCCCGTTCAGGTCAGTGCTTGATGCCGATGGCGTAGCCCACGCCGGGCAGGTTCTGAATGTAGCGCGGGTTGGCCGCCTCTGGCTCGATCTTGGAGCGCAGGCGGCGCACCAACTGGCGCAGCATCTCGGCGCTGCCCGCGCCCGGCCCCCAGACCTCCCCGATCAGCTCATCGGTGGTGAGGACTTGACCTGCGTTCAGCATCAGAGTTTCGAGCAGCCGCGCCTCCAGCGGGGTGAGTTTGTGCAGCCTCCCATCGCTCGACTGCACTTCCCGCATGCGGCGGTTGAATTCCAGTCCGTCCAGCGCCAGGGGCGCAGTCGTTGAGGGCGCGGTTCTGGCCCGGCGCATTACGGCCTGGATGCGCGCCACCATCTGGCGCGGGCTGAAGGGCTTGAGAATGTAGTCGTCCGCGCCGGCCTCCAGTCCCCGGACGATATCCTCCTCCTCGCCGCGCACGGTGAGCAGCAGGATGGGCACCTCCGATCCGGAGCGGATATGCCGGCACAGGTCGAAGCCATCGTGGATATCCCCCGTACCCGGCAGGTTGATATCCAGGATCAGCAGGTCGGGTTCTTCCCTCTCCAGCAGGCGCAGCGCGCCGGCCGCATCGCCCGCCTGCACGGCCGCGAATCCGGCCCTCCTGAGCGTGAAAGCGATCAGGTCCGCCAGGACGCGGTCATCGTCCACCACCAGGGCTTTCACGCATCTTCTCCCGCGGTCAGCGGCACGGTGAACCAGATGGCCGCACCCTTTCCCTGCGTATCGCGGATGCCCACCTGCCCCTGCTGTGCTTCCACGATCGCTTTGACCACCGAAAGCCCCAGCCCCGCGCCGTGCCGGGTGCGCTCATCGGGTGCTTCCAGGTGCGAGAAGCGGCGGAAGAGATCCTTCTGCTGCTTCTCCGGAAAGCCGCCGCCCTCGTCGCTTACCTCCACACACAGATCCCTGCCTGCCTCCCGGCATTCCACGCGGATTGTGCCGTTCTCCGGACTGTGCTTGATGGCATTGGAAAGCAGGTTGACCAGCACCTGCACGCTGCGCCTCTGGTCGGCCAGTACCCGCCGCGGCCCCGCCCCCGTGACAAGCTCCAGCTTCAGCGAATACTTCTTCGCCAGCGGCTGGATCATCTCGAACGCCTCCTTCAGCACCCCCTCAAAAGACACCGGCTTTACCGAGACTTTGAAGCGCCCGGCTTCGATGCTGGCCGCCTCGATCAGGTTGTCGATCAGCGTCTGCAGGTCGATGATGCCCAGGTTGAGCGAAACCAGCAGCTCTTCCATCTCGCCTTCGGGCAGACTGCGGAAGTCATCCAGCAGCAGTTCGGAGGAGGCCTCCAGCGCGGCCAGGGGCGTGCGAAACTCATGGGTGATGTTCGCCAGGAAGTCGCCCAGCAGCCGGTGCAGATACTCGTCCTGCGACACATCCCGGATCACCAGCGCCCGGTTGGCGTTCTCCGCCTCGGGCGGAATGAAGCGCGCCTTGGAAAGCGCCAGGAGCCTGGGCTGTCCGCTCTTCAGCTTGACCGAGACGCGCCGCTGCTGGCCCACCTCGGGCAGTTGGCTGCTGAAGGGCAGGTCGCCTTCCGCAGCCGGGAAGACCTCGTCGATTCCGCGCCCCGTCAGCGGGGCCTCCCCGTCCGCCTCGATCATGTGCCTCAGGCCATCGCTGGCATAGGTAATGCGGTCCTGGTTGTCCAGCGTCAGGATGCCTTCCACAATGGAGTTGAGCAGTGTCTCGTTCCAGGCGGTCTTGGCCTGGAGCTGGTGGAGCGAGTGCTGCAGCGCGACGCGCGCGTCCTCCAGCGTGTTGGCCAGCTCATTGACCTCTTCAATGGAGGAATGGACCGAGACCGGCGCGTTCATCCGTCCCTGCCGGAAGCCGGAAGCCGCCTCCGCCAGGCTCCGCATGGGGCGGCTGATGCGTTGGGAGAGGAAGAATCCCAGCAGCGAGGCCATGAGGACAACGAGGAGCATCCCCAGCAGCAGCGTAAGGATCAGGTTACGGCGCACGGCCAGCTGGTCGTCCACGTTCAGCGCCGCGATCAGGCTCAGGCCGGAAGGACCGTCGATCTCCAGGCTCCCCGGCAGGTATTGGTGACCTGCAAGCTTCAGGGGCGAGGGGGGCTGCGCCGCGCTGGAGATCAGCCGCAGCTCATTGATCTGTACGGGCGTCGTCTGGAGCGCAGGGTCACTGGAGGCGATGAACCGGCCCTGTCGCAGCAGGAAGTACAGCAGCCCGGTCTCGCTCTGCAGCCGGGCGAGGATCAGGGACAGGCGCTTCCCGATCAGGATGCGATAAGTTCCCCCATCCAATGTCTCCAATTCGGTTGAGTTGAATAAATAATAATCCTGCGAGCCGGACACGGCGGCGTAGCCGGAGGGTGTCTCAGAACGGCAGAGTTCCGCCGCCGGGTCTTGTGTATCGCTGTTGAGGGATCCGCCTTTCGGGCAGATCAGCAGCAAGTCCAGCCCGGCGCCGGTCTGGAGGGTCTGGCGATAGGCTTCCAGCGCGGCCTCGTCCTGCTCCTCCAGGAGCCGCGCCAAGGTGGGACGCTGCGAGACGAGCAGCGCCAGGCTCTCCAGGTCGGAGTGCTCGCTGGCCATGAAGGCACGCGTGCTCAATACCGCCTGGTTCAGCAGAAGCTGGCTCTGGGTGACGGCCTGCCGGTTGATGATCAGGAGCAGAGGAATGCCCACCGCCAGGACAACGCCCAGGAATCCCAGCAGGAAGGAGGCGATCAGTTGAGACCTGAGTCTGCGCAGGGGATGTTCACGAAGGGAGAACAAGGGTCTTCGCTCCGGTGTCAGGAAAAAGGCTGTTTATCCACCCATTGTACACAAGAAACGGCTCGTGCCCGAATGACAGAGCCGCTGCTGCGGTTACCACTTAAATGGCAAGCGACAGGGTGAGGGGGGCACCCTGTCGCTTACCGGTTTGAATAATACTACAGGGACGAATGGCTGGCAAGGGTAATTGGATAAGAAATGTATTAACGATTTTGTTGGTGCCCCGGGCAGGAATCGAACCTGCATCTAAGCCTTAGGAGTGCCTTGTTCTGTCCATTGAACTACCAGGGCGCAGTGGAGATTATATCAATAATTCGACGCCAGGCTGCGAATAAGAGGCCGATTTCGGCTGCTTCATTGGATCTCCCCGTTCGAATAAACAAACCTCGCAGCCGCTTTTTGTCTTACGCCCCATCGTCCCTGGGGGGCGCGGTGGGGCCGTAATCCAACACCTGCCGCACCTGGGTGGCGCCCTCGGGGGGACCGACGATGCCCTTGTCCTCCATCTGGTCCACCAGGCGCGCGGAACGGGTATAGCCGATACGCAGGCGGCGCTGGAGCATGGAAACGGAGGCGCGGCCCTCGCGGCGTACCAGGTCGATGGCATCCTCGAGGAGAGGGTCGCCCTCGGACTGCTCCATGCCCTCCCAGAGGGGCTGCTGCTTGAGCGGCACGCCCTCGGGCAGGGCGGCAGCGGGCACTCCACCGGCCACGGCGTAGGGGCTGGCGCTGCCGGCTTGATTGCGCCAGAAGTCCACCAGCTTCTGAATCTCATGGTCGGAGACAAAGACGCCTTGCAGGCGGATTGGCGCGGGTGCGTCGGGAGCCTGGAACAGCATGTCGCCGCGGCCCAGCAGGCGCTCCGCGCCGGGCTGGTCGAGAATCACGCGGCTGTCTGTGTTGGAGGCCACGGCGAAGGCGATGCGGGCGGGGAAGTTCGCCTTGATGAGCCCGGTGACCACGTCCACGGAAGGGCGCTGGGTGGCGAGGATCATGTGGATGCCGGTGGCGCGCGCCAACTGCGCCAGGCGGGCGATGGTGCGCTCGGTCTCGTCGGGAGCGATCATCATCAGGTCGGCCAGTTCGTCGATGATAATGACCAGGTGGTGCATCTTGTGCGTGCCCTGCAGCCCGGCGCGGGCGTTGTAGTCTGTGATATTGCGGGCTCCCACCTTGGCGAACTCGTGGTAGCGCTTGTCCATCTCGCGGGTCATCCACTGCAGGGCGCCGATCACGCGCTCCATCTCGACCACCACCGGGCCGAGCAGGTGCGGGATGCCGTTGTAGTTGGTGAGTTCCACCCGCTTGGGATCCACCAGCACCATCTTGAGGTCGTCGGGTGTATTGTTGATCAGGAAGCAGGTGACAATGGCGTTCACGCAGACGGATTTACCCGAGCCGGTGGTGCCCGCGATGAGCAGGTGCGGCAGCCTCGAA
>CAYMQX010000266.1:0-4803 GCA_964392495.1 uncultured Anaerolineaceae bacterium | reverse complement strand
ACATGCCCCCCGAATGGGAAAAAGAGTTCGAGATCCCCATCATCCCCGTTAATATTATCTTCGGGGACAGGACCTACCTGCAATATGTGGACCTGGACAATGAGGGCTTCTACAGGTTGGTGGAGGAGAGCGGGAAGATTCCCAAGACCTCGCAGCCCTCACCGCACCAGTTCGTCGAGTTCTACAAATCCATCGCCCAGCCGGGGGATGAGATCATCTCGATCCATGTGACCAGCCGGCTTTCGGGAACCTACGCCGCGGCGGTGGCCGCGGCTGAGGAGGTGCGGGGGCTGTTCACGGTCCATCCGGTGGATTCGCGGGTCGGCTCCGCGGGGGTAGGGCTGATGTGCCGGGAGGCGCGCCGCATGGAGCGGGCCGGGCACAGCGCAGTGGAGATCACCGGCTATCTCGAAGAGGTGCGGGAGCGCGTGCGGCTGTACCTGACCCTGGATACCCTGGACTATGCGCGCATGAGCGGGCGGGTGGGGACGCTCCAGGCGGCACTGGCCTCGGCGTTGAATGTCAAGCCGATCGTGGAACTGCGGGATGGAAGGATCGACATGACCGAGAGGGTGCGGACGCGCAAAGGAGCCCTGCAAAGGCTGATCGGGAAGGCCAGGCAGGAGGTGGGGTCTGCCCCGATCTACCTTGCCGTGGTGCAGGCGCGCGACCTCGAGGCGGGGAAGGTGTTGAGGGAAGAAGCAGTCCCGCAGTTAAATTGCAGGGATGTGATCATGACGGAGCTGTCCATCTCGGTGGCGGCGAACCTGGGGCCGGGGACGGTGGGGCTGGTCCTCTACCCGGCGGATTGAAAAAGAGCAGGAATGAAAAGATCCAACGCAAACCACATCGAACCGGATGCCCTGGAAGAGCTGGAAGCCCAATTGGCGGGGACGCTGCGCCGTGTGCAGCCTTCACAGGCGGTGATCCAGCGCCTGAGGGGGCGCATCCACTTTCCACGCAGGGAGCAGATCGCCCGGCGGCTGAACGACTGGAACGCGCTGATCGTTGCCCTGGGCGGGGTGCTTTCAGGGATGCTGCTGCTGATCACCGCGGCGCGCGCTCTTTACAGCCTGGTAGGGCGGCGCGCAAGCTAGGCTGTCTCGTTCCAATCCGGCAGGAGGGCGTCGCACAGGCGGCGCGCCTCCTGAAGCAGGTCCATGCCGGGGGGAAGCTGGAAGCTCGTGTCCACGCGGCGGCTGAGATGCTCCAGGGTGGTCCGCAGGGAGGGGGAGAGGGCGGGATCCAGTTCCAGTTCCTTGAACAGATCCATGACGCTGGCGGAGGCGGAGGTTCTGCCCTGGCGGGAGGCGTATTCGCGGACGGCGATCCCCGCGGCGCGGCGGGCGCAGACACGGGCCTGGCCTTCGTTGCCTCTCTGACGGGCGGTCTCCCCCCGTTCAAGCTCTGCATGCAGGCGGGTCTTCCAGGGGTCCATGCGTGGATTATAATGGCCGAAACCAACCGGAGGTGCGATGAAGACCGCGATTCTGCGAATCCTGGGGCTGGCGGTGGGATTGGCACTGACCGCCTGTTCGGGGGAAATTGCGAGCCGTTCGGAGCAAGCTGCAAGCCAGACAAGCATTCCTGCAAGTGGGCCGGCTGAAATCAGCGGGACCTATTCAGTCAGCAACGATTTTATCTTCACCTATTATGTGGAGAACGCCGTGGCCCTGCTGGACATGCACGGTTTCGTGCTGCGCGACCAGGAATGGGAGCTGCCCGTCAAGTCACAAGTGCTGGGCTATATGACCTACGACCCCAAGACGAAGGGGGGCGGGTTCGAGTTGAGCCTGCCCATCCTGCCGCAGGGCGAACTCAACGATGTGGACCAGGACGGCAGCACGGACAAAGGCGTGCAGATCTTTGCGCTGGGCTGGTCTCCCAACCTTTCCGGCGGACCGTTCGCGGAGGGGGATGACCGGAGTCGGGGTTGGCCCACCTACCTGGCCTCCATCCGCACCGACAGCGAGAACCATGATGAAGTAACCGGCGGCAGGCTGGTGGTGTGGGCCCCGGACGCGCACCAGGAGTTCCCCTCGGGCTTCGGGGAGGACGGCCTGCTCTTTACGAAGGACGACCCGGTGGCGCCCCTGGAGGCGGGCTATACGCTGGTGGATCTGGACCGGACGCCGTTCGGCCTCGACCGCTCTGAACAGGCCGTGTTCACCCTCTACGAACCCCAGGATGCGGCCATCAAGGATTATTCGAAGCTGAGCTACAGCGAGGCCTTCGAAAAGACCTTTGAAACCGTCCGCAGGGAATATGCCTTCAACGGCATCGAGGGCAAGGAGCCGGATTGGGATGCGCTGTATGCCCGGCTGAAGCCGCGCGTGGAACACGCTGAAAAGCAGAAGGACCCGCAAGCCTTCTACCTGGCGCTGCGGGATTTCACCTGGGCCTTCAAGGACGGGCATGTGGGATTGCAGGCCGGGGATTATGGGAACCAGGATTTCGCGCAGGCCACCGCCGGGGGCTACGGGTTCGCGATCCGCGAACTGGATGACGGGCGGGTGATCGCCATCTACGTGCTGGAGGGCGGCCCGGCTGCACAGGCAGGGATGCTGCCCGGGGCGGATGTGACAAAATTCAACGGGCGGCCCATCCTGGAGGCCATCGCGGCGGCTCAGACCTACTCGCTGCAATCCTCGGAATGGGCCATGCGCTACCAACAGGCGCGCTACCTGCTGCGTGCAACGCCCGGGAATACGGCCATCGTTACATTCACCAATCCCGGCGAGGCGGAGCGGGAGGCGGCCCTGATCGCCGTGGAGGAGCGGCAGTCGTTCGCGCGCACCTCGCTGTATTTCGGCGTCAACACGGATACGCTGCTGCCCGTCGACATGCGGCTGCTGTCAGAGGGCAATGCCAGCGTGGGGTATATCCGCGTCAACAGCAACTTCGATGACCTGAACCTGGTGGTACGTCTGTTCGAGCGCGCCCTGAAGGATTTCCAGCAGCGGGAGGTCCCCGGGATCATCATCGATATGCGCTACAACAACGGTGGCGCGAACCTCGGGCTGGCGGGCTTCCTCACCGACCAGGTCATCCCGCTGGGACAATTGGAATATTACAGCGAGGCCGCGAAACAGTTCGAGCCCGAAGGCCCGCGGCAGGAGATATATCCCAACGGGAACCAGTACCACTTCGATAAGACCGTTCTGCTGGTGGGGCCGGCCTGCTTCAGCGCTTGCGAGCTGGAGGCTTACGGCTTCAGCCAGGTGCCGGGCATGGTGGTGGTGGGTCAGTACCCGACCGGCGGCGTGGAAGCGGAGGTGGCGCGCGGCCAGTTCCTGCTGCCGGAAGGTTTCAGCCTTCAGGTGCCGACCGGGCGTTTTACGCTGCCCGATGGGAGCATCTTCCTGGAAGGGAAGGGGGTGGCTCCCACGCTGAAGGTCCCTGTGGATGAGACCAATGCCCTCTCCACCGAGGATGTGGTCCTGCAGGCCGGGCTGAAGGCGGTGCTGCGACCGGCGGGCGCGGAGATCATCCCTGCCGGGCCGCCGCAGCTTGCCAACGTGGAGGACTCGGCATCGGCCCTCACCGCCGGGGCGCGCTTCCTGGAGGATGCCGCCCGCGAACAGTACCCGCCCACGCAGTTCAACGCGCCCGGCGTCACGACCTTCACCGTCCCGCTGGAGAAATCCGAGACCCTGATCTGGGCGTATGCCTGGTGCGCCGCGGACCAGGCCACGCTGGAGGAGAACCTCAGCCACATCAGCTTGAAGTTCGAGCTGGATGGCAAGCCCGTACCTGCGGGGAAGCTGTTCCGCTATGACATGCAGTCCAATGGGAGGCAGTGCCGCCTGACCTACACGGCGCTGACGGATTGGCCCGGCGGCGAGCATCACCTGAGGACCACGGCCACCTTCAAGACGCCGGTCAATGACGGCACGACTGTGTACGAGGCCGGAGAGTATGTGCTGGAATACGCGGTGATCGTGAAGCCATGATGAATAATAGGACTTCCGAAGTCATGCAGATTTCGGAAGTCCTGTATCGATGATCGATCCACGGGTGGAGATCCGCACCGGCAGCGGCAGGGTCAATCCACAAAACGGTATTTCAGCAGCGCCCAGACGGCTTCGAAGGCGTCCTTCAGGCCGATCTTCTTGCCTTCCGAATAGTCGCGCGGGTTGAAGGAGATGGGCACCTCATAGATGCGGAAGCGGCGCTTGAGCACCTTGGCGGTGAACTCCGGCTCGAAATCGAAGCGGTGGGCGCGCAGGCGCATGCCTTCCACCACCTTGCGGCGGAAGATTTTGTAGCCGGTCTCCATATCCGTCAGGATGGTGTTGTAGAGCAGGTTGGTCATGAAGGTCAGCATGTAGTTGGCGACCATGTGCCAGAACATGGTGGCGCGGCGCGGGCCTCCCAGAAAGCGCGAGCCGTAGACCACGTCGGCGATGCCCTCCTCGATGGGCTGGAGCAGGCGGGGGTAATCGCGCGGGTCGTACTCCAGGTCGGCGTCCTGGATGAGCATCACATCTCCCAATGCGGCCTGAATGCCGGTGCGGACGGCCCCACCCTTGCCCAGGTTCTTCGCGTGCAGAAGGACGCGCACGCCCTCTTTTCCGTCCAGGGCGGGGAGCAGGTCGCGGGTGCCATCCTGGGAGCCGTCGTCCACCAGGATGATCTCGCTGGCCAGCCCGGTGTTCTTCACCCGCTGGACGATTTCGTTCAGACTGTCCTTCTCGTTATAGACGGGAATGATGACTGAAAGGTTCATACGGGGAATTATAAACGAAAGGCTAGTGCAATTTTTCGCCTCTCAATCGGAAGTATAATCGGCGTGCACGCAGG
>CAYMQX010000265.1:0-4826 GCA_964392495.1 uncultured Anaerolineaceae bacterium | reverse complement strand
GCATACTGCGCCCGCACCGTTTCGGGGTCCACCTCGCCGGAGGAACAATCGCGGAAGCGCCCGGCGTCGATGATGGAGAGGAAGCCCCAGCCCAGCTCGCTCTTTATCTGGCGGTTGAAGCGCACTGCTGTGACGCGGCCCGGGAAGGCCCGGTCGAGCATGGCCCACAGGCCCTCCCCGGCGCCGGTGGCGTCCATCACCCAGTAGCGCGGCGTCCAGGTCTCCGCCAGGGCGCGCAGGCGTCCGAAGATCTCCAGGTGGTTCACCCCCTGCCAGGCGTGGCGTCTCATCACCCGGTAGGTGGGCGCCTGCAGGATGTCCAGGCTGGAAAGGTCGATCTCCACGATGGACAGGGCGGTGCTGTCGCGCCCGGGGTTGCCCAGGCCCTCCGCATCGGTGCGGCTCTCCTCCTGGCCTGCCGCGTCGAGCAGGAACGCGTAGAGTGATCCCTCGCTGGGGCCTGCCGCCGGACGGTCGCCCAGCAGCAGGGCGAGGCGCGTCTCGTTGAACATGCCGCCCTGGGCCTCAAGCTCCTCGCAGAAGTACTGCGTCCGCACAATGGGATGGTCCCGCCCGTAGCGTCCGATCTGTTCCTGCAGGAAGCGCCCGTAGGCCGGGTTCTCGCGGGCGATGGCCTCCCCGTCCACGAGGAAGACCCGCTTCCGTCCGTCCTGCCGCTCGCGCCACCGGCAGAGCAATTCCTCGCGGTGCAGCAGGCTGTCGTTCGTCCAGGCGGTGCCGCTGAACAGGCGCGTGGCGTTTTTGGAGGAGGCCATCGGGGCGAAACGCTTGTCGTACTGCGCCGGGCGGATGTCCTGCGCCTCGTTCATCACCAGCAGGGGCCAGGCGGTGTCGCCCACCACGTTGGCGCTGGGTTCCGCCGAGTAGAAACGGGTGGCGGCCCTGCCCACCCGGAAGGTGTTCTCTGACTCGCGCCGGTACTTGTGCCTGAGCATGAGGTTGCGCGACAGGCGCTCTTCCAGGCGGCGCATCGCCAGCGCGATCTGCGGGTTGAAGGTGGGCGCGGCGGTCACGATGGCAGCCTCCTGCGCGGAGAAGCACAGCATCAGGTACTGGTAGAGCGCGGCCAGGGTCTCGTCCTTGCCGCCCTGGCGGGCGAACTTCCATACGAAGGTCTCGCCCTCGCCGTACAGCGCCGAGCGGACCACCGCGGCGCCCGCCTCCGCCTGGTAGGGACGCAGCTTCACCCTTCCAAAGATGCGCGTGAACTCGCTGAAATCCAGGAGCGCCGCCTGCATCCGCTCCGGGAGCCGGGGGCGGCTCATCCCTCCAGCCCCAGTTCCGACTGGAGCCATCTCTGACCTTCTTCCATGATGTCCGTGGTCTTTGCCCCGGGATGTGCATCGCGGGCGCGCATCGCCATGACCAGCCGGTACAGCAGCTTCATGGCCCCCTCGAACTGCTCCCCGCGCCGGGCTTCGTCCTGGCAGGCTGCCATCTCCCGCAGGCAGTCGTCCAGCAGGGCGCGCAGCAGTTGGACCTCCGGTTCCAGCCCCGGCGACATGCCCGCCAGCTTCTGTTTTTGGAGCGGGGAGATGTGCCCCTCATAGACCCCCAGCCCGCTGTTGGCCTTCCCCCGCCCGGGCTCCTGCTCCGTCCTGCGGAGCTTCTTCCGGCGCCCCATGCCCTACCTCAGCCACAGGGTGATCAGGTTGCCCAGCGAGAGCAGCCCCGAACCGAAGGCCAGCGTGACGATGGTCCGCGTTTCGATGGCGCGCTGCTCCACCGCGCGCAGGCGCGTCTCGTGGTCTTCCAACTGCACCAGCCGCGACTCGATCAGCGCCAGGCGCATATCCAGGATCTGCCGTTCCTTGCGGTCCAGCTCCTGCTGCAGGGATTTGATCTGTTCAGCTTCGCTCATGCTCCTCCTCAGGCTCCGGCGCGCGGCCCAGGGCCTTCAACAGTTCCCCGGCCGCCGAGGGGGGGACCCTTTCGCGCAGATACCAGAGCAGGTCGCGGGGCCGTATCCGCACCGAGTTCCCGATGCGCACCGCAGGCAGGTGCCTGAGCCGGATCAGCCGGTACACGTATCCGGGACTCACCTTGAGTACGACGGCCACCTGGTGCGCCGTAAGCAGTTCATCGTGTGTCATGTGTAAACCTCGCCGCTCATATTTTATAGAACACATGTTCACATGTCAACTTACAGAATGTGAACCGCCCCGGCAGGTCTGCAAATGAGGCGGGGCGCGGGCTGCGGCCCCTCTTACATAGCCTCCCTGCCCGCCAAAAACAATCCACCCGCGGGCGATCCTGCGGGTGGATTTGGTGTTACCCCGATGGGTGAGGGGTGGGCTGCTCTACCTGCGCAAATACTCCTGCATGGGTTCCAGCAGCCCGCGCGTCATGGCTGCGCGCAGCGTGCGCCAGTCCACGCTGCGCCCCGCCTGGATGGCGGCGCGCTTGCGCAGCGCCGCCGGTAGTCCCAGCGCCGCCTCCCACAGTGCGCGCAGGGCCGGGCCTCCGCTGCCCCTCAGCACATAGGTCGTGAACAGCGCCGTCACCTGGAACAGATGCGCCGGCAGATACCTCCAGAGCAGGGTGGGTGGCATATCCTTGTAGAAGGTCCAGATCAGGTTGCGCAGCCCGTAATGGACCGCGAACGCGCTGCGCCTGCCTGTGCTGGCGGAACCCACGTGCCGGACGACCGCTCCCGGCACATACAGGGTCCGTATTCCCGCCAACAGCAGGCGGAAACCCAGGTCCACATCCTCGAAATAGGAGAAATAATCCTCGTCGAATCCGCCTGCCTGCAAGAAGGTCGCGCGGTGATAGAGCGCCGCCGCGGCGCAGGCGCTGAAGACCGGCGTGGGCGTTCCACCCGGTGCGACCGGAGCGTTGTAGTTCCTGCGCCAGGCCATGCCGCTGACGTGGTAGGCGTCGCCCTCGCCGTCGAACCGGCCGGGGTCGCGGTCCTGGATCTGGCGCGAGGCGAAGGACAGGAACCCGGGGTATTCCTGTGCGGCGGCCAGGAGCCTTTCCAGCCAGTCCGGCTCGGGGAAGGCGTCCGCGTTGAGCAGCGCCAGCCAGGGGGCCTGCGCCAGCCGCGCGCCGGTGTTATTGGCGGGGGCAAAGCCCAGGTTGGTCTCATTGCGCTGCACCTGGAAGCTCAGGGAGGGGAAGCGCCCGGGCAGCGCCTCCACGCCTCCGTCCGTCGAGCCGTTGTCCACGATGACGATCTCGAAATCGCTGAAGGTCTGCGCGGCCAGCGCGGCAAAACAGCGCGGCAGGTGCGCGGCGCTGTTCCATGTGACGATGATGATGCTGACGGATGGCATATCCGGGGAAGTGTACTATGAAAAATGTCCCTGCCGCGTAGGGGCGGTGCAGACTCCTCATTAGCATGGGGCTGCTTCGGCGCTCGCCCCTCGCAGCGACATATTTTCCTTAATCCACCGTCAGGGTCTTGGACAGGTTCCTGGGAAAATCGGGGTCGAAGCCGCGCAGCACACTCATGTGATAGGAGAGCATTTGCAGCGGCAGGACGCCCAGCAGCGCGCTGATCTGCGGGTCGGAGGGGGGCAGGGCCACCACGTCTGCGGCGTTGGCGCGCAGGCGCGCGTCGTCTTCCGCGATCACGATGGTGCGCGCCCCGCGCACCTTGACCTCGTTCACGCCGGAGATGATGAGCGGCACGTCCTCGGGCCCCGAGACGAAGAGGATGGGGAAGCCCTTGCTCACCGCGGAGAGCGGCCCATGCTTGAACTCGGTGGAGAGCATCCCTTCGCAATGCGCATAGGTGATCTCCTTGAGTTTCAGCGCCCCTTCCAGCGCGATGGCATAGGTCGCGCCGTAGCCCAGGCAGTACAGGTCCTCCCAGCCGTTGATCTCCTGCGCCAGCGCCTCCACCTGCGAGGCGGTGGCCTGCGTGGTCTGTTCCATCAGTTCCGGGATGCGTTCCAACGGCCGCGTGTCCTTCCCGGCCATGCGGTAGGCCAGGTACAGGAAGGTGACGACCTGGTTGGTGAAGGTCTTGGTGGCCGGCACGCTGATCTCATAGCCGCAGCACAGCGGCAGGCAGAAGGAGGTGGCGCGTGTGAGCGTGGAGCCGATCACGTTGGCGAGCCCGTAGCAGCCCATGCCGCGCTGCTCGGCGGCCTCCAGCGCGTTCAGCACGTCCTTGGTCTCGCCGGACTGGCTGACGAAGATGCCCACGTCCTCATGTCCCACCGCAGGCGCGTACTGGGCGATGAACTGCGGGGCCAGCACCGGGATGGCGGGCACGCCCGCGAGCTGCGCGAAATACACCGAGCCCGCGAGTGCAGCGTGGTAGCTCGTCCCGCAGGCGATGAAGTACAGGCGCCGGGCCTTCTTCATGCGCTCCACCAGGGTCACGACCTCGGGGCTGCCCTCCAGCAGGTGCAGCAGTTCGCGCGCCACCTGGGGCTGCTCGTGGATCTCCTTCAGCATGAAGTGTGGGTAGCCGCCCTTCTGCACCGCGTCCATCGACTCGGTCACCAGTTCGGGTGCGCGTTCGAGCTTGCGCCCGTCCTTCACCGAGCGTACCTCCACGTGGTCGGCCCACAGTGTCACGATCTCACCGTCCTGGGGGCGGATCACGTTGCGCGTCAGCGGCAGGATGGAGGGCAGGTCCGAGGAGACGCAGGTGAATCCCTCGCCAATGCCCACCACCATGCCGGAGCCTTTCTTGAAGGCGTAGAGCTTGTCGTCATCGGCCCGCCCGATCACGAAGGCGTAATCCCCCTGTAGGTCGCCGTAGGCCAGGCGGATGGCGTCGATGAACTCGTAACCGCGGTTGATGTAGCGCTCCACGGCGTGGACGCAGGTCTCGCCGTCGTTCTCCG
>CAYMQX010000264.1:0-4833 GCA_964392495.1 uncultured Anaerolineaceae bacterium | reverse complement strand
CAACCTCTCCCGGCTATCGGCCTACTCAACCGGCGGCAGCCTGCACATCCTCGCCAATAATCAGATCGGCTTCACCGCCACCGAAGCGGAATCCCGCAGCAGCCTTTTTGCCAGCGACCTGGCGAAGGGCTTTGAGATCCCCGTGGTCCACGTCAACGCCGATGAGCCCGAGGCCTGTTTCGAAGCGGCCTATACCGCCATCGCCTATCGCCAGCAATTTCATAAGGATTTTGTCATTGACCTGATCGGTTACAGGCGACATGGACATAACGAGGGGGATGAACCCCGTTTCACCCAGCCGCTCATGTATCGCAGGATCGAGGCGCATCCCTCCGTCCGCAAGCTCTGGTCCGCAAAGCTGGAGAAGGCAGGGCGCAGCCTGCCCGCGGAGAATGAAAAGATCCTGCAAAAGTATCTGAACGACTTGCAGGAGATCAACCAGAAGCTGGATGCCGGGCGTGCCCTGCAGGAACCTGTCCCTGTCCCGCCTCCCCCCGGGACGGCACAAAAGACCGCCACCTCCCTCCCGCTCGAACGGCTGCAGGACCTGAACGGAGCCCTGCTGCATTTTCCCGCCGGTTTCCATCCCAACCCGAAACTGGCCCGCGCCGTGGAAAAACGCCGCCGCGTTCTGGACGATGAGGCGGCTTCCGACATTGACTGGGCCACCGCTGAAGAACTGGCTTTCGCCTCCATTTTGGAGGACGGCATCGCCATCCGCATGACGGGACAGGATTCGGCCCGCGGGACTTTCAGCCAGCGCCACGCCGTTTTTTACGATGCCGAGACCGGTCGGACCTACGTCCCCCTGCAATCCATCCCCCAGGCCAGAGCCTCCTTCGAGATCCATAACACTCCCGTCAGCGAAGCCGGCCCTGTGGGCTTTGAGATCGGCTGCAACATCCAGTCCCCCGACCGGCTGGTCGTCTGGGAGGCGCAGTATGGCGACTTCGATAACAACATTCAGACCATGCTGGATGAGTTCCTGTTTTCCGGGCGTGCAAAATGGGGCCTGACCCCCTCCCTGGTCCTGCTGCTGCCGCATGGGAATGAAGGCATGGGCCCCGACCATTCCTCCGCCCGTATGGAGCGCTTTCTGGACCTTGCCGCGGGCGGGAATATGCGCCTCGCCATCCCCACTACCGCCGCCCAATATTTCCATTTGCTTCGCCGCCAGGCTCTGCTTTTAAAGACCGATCCGCTGCCCCTGGTGATCTTTACTCCCAAGGGGTTCCTGCGCCATCCCCTGTCCGCTTCGACCCCCGGCCAGCTTGCGCAGGGAAGCTGGCAGCCGCTCCTGGAAGAGCCCATGCCGGGGCGCGAACCCAAAACGGTCAGGAATTTGATCCTGTGCAGCGGTCGCATCTACTTCGATCTGGCCGGCAGCGGACAGCTCCCCGGAGCCCGGGAGACGGCTGTTGTCAAAATGGAGCAGCTGTACCCCTTCCCGGCCCAGGCCCTGGAGGTTCTGCTCGATGGGTTCCCTGCCTTGGAGAAAGTCATCTGGCTCCAGGAAGAGCCCGTGAACATGGGCGCCTGGGATTTCATCCGCCCGCGCCTCAGGCAGCTCTTGCGCGGCCGTTTCCCCCTGTATTACCTTGGGCGCCCCGAAAGTTCGAGCCCGGCGGAGGGCTCCTCCACGCTTTATAGAATTAACCAACAGGCGCTGATCCGCCAGGCCCTGAAGATCGAAGAGCCGGCCCCCGGCCCTGCCGTCAGCATCGAGCGAGGTTGATATGGCTGTCAAGATTCTCGTCCCGGAAATGGGTGAATCGGTCATCGAGGCGACCGTCCATCAATGGCTGAAAAAGGAAGGCGACTTTGTCGAGGCCGGCGTGGCGCTCGTGGAGTTGGAGACCGACAAGGTCAACCTGGAGGTCGGCGCGAAGACCTCCGGCGTACTTGCGAAGATCAATGTCCCGGATGGCGGCGATGTCAAGGTCGGCGACGTGTTGGGGCTGATCGACGAGAAGGCGGAACAATCCGCCTCGCAGTCTCCCGCCCCGGCCACCTCCCCCTCCCCCCGCGCGGATCCCGCTCCCCAGGCGGACGCCAGGCCACCGGAGCCGCTGCCGGCCCCGCTTGTGACGCCTGTCGCCTCGCGCCTCGCCCGCGAGCAGAACGTTGACCTGGCCCGCGTGCGCGGGACGGGTCCCGAGGGTCGTGTCACCAAATCCGACGTGCAGAAGTTCATGAAAAAACAGGATGATTTCGATGGCGGTTTTGAGCGCCCAACCGCCGCTCCGCTGCCTTTAACCATGGAGACGGAAGCCAACCTGCGTCCGGAGGAACGCCAGCGCATGTCGCGCCGCCGGCGCACCATCGCCTCCCGCCTGCTCGAAGCCAGCCAGTCCACGGCCATGCTTACCACCTTCAACGAGGTGGATATGCGCGCCGTCATGGACCTGCGCCGCCGCCGCGGCGAGGAATTCCAGTCGCGTCATGGCATCAAATTGGGGATCGCCTCCTTCTTTATAAAAGCCAGCCTCAGCGCTCTGAAGGCATTTCCCCGACTGAACGCCGAGATCCAGGGCGATGAGATCGTCCTCAAGCATTATTACGATATCGGCGTGGCTGTCGGCGCCGAAGAGGGGTTGGTGGTCCCCGTGCTTCGCGATGCCGACCGCCTCTCCTTCGCAGAGATCGAACGGCAGATCAAGGAGTTTGCCGCCAGGGCCAATGAAGGCCGCCTGTCCGTCGAGGACCTGCGCGGCGGGACGTTCACAGTCACCAACGGGGGTGTCTTCGGTTCATTGCTCAGCACCCCCATCCTCAACCTTCCCCAGGTCGGCATCCTGGGTCTGCACAAGATCGAAGACCGGCCCGTGGCCGACCAGGGCCAGGTGGTCGTACGTCCCATGATGTATGTTGCCCTCAGCTACGACCATCGCATCGTGGACGGCCGCGAAGCCGTCCAATTCCTCGTGCATCTCAAAAACCTGATCGAAGATCCCGAGCGGCTGCTCCTGGAAGGCTGAGCCTGCCGGGAATGGGGGATGGATCCATTAAAATCGTGCTTTGAAGAAATTCCCAGGGGGAAGAAGCGCTGTTTTCCGGGCAACCGGTGCAAAACAGCGCTTCTGAGAACTACGCCTGGCAGACCTTTTATGAAGGGAAAATTGCAATGGCGCAACCCAACCCATTGAGCGATCGTGAAGAGCAGGTCGTGGAGCATCTTCTTCAAGGAAAAAGCAATAAACTGATTGCTTCGGCGCTCGGTATTTCAGAAAGCACGGTTGAATTTCATCTAAAAAACATCTATTCCAAGTACCAGGTGAGCTCCAGGACGGAATTGATCCTCAAACTGGGGCGATCCACAGGTGAGAACAGGGCAGAATCAAGGGATTCCACAGTTGCGCAGGAGGGACAAGCCGCCGAAAATCAGGACAGGCCTGATTCAGGGAATTGGGTCAAATCTTTTATGGAAGCCGTCTTCGGGACCGGCAAGGAGTTGAAAATGGAAGGTTTACTGAATTCAAATACCCGCAATACAGGAACCCCGATGTCGTTCTTTGAAGCGATTCGCGCCTGTCTCACAAAGTACGCGGAGTTCAATGGGCGCGCCTCGCGCTCTGAATTTTGGTGGTTTACTCTGTTCGTCATACTGGTCGCCGGGGCGCTGGAGTATTTCAGCCGGACCTTGAGCAGCGTATTTCTGATCGCTGTGCTGCTGCCCTTTTTGGCAGTGGGCGTACGCCGTCTTCGTGATACCAACCGGAGTGGATGGTGGCAGCTTTTCCTGCTGGTCCCCATAGGAGGCATGGTTTTGTTGGGCTTCTTTTGGGCGGAGCCGCCGACGGACTCTCCCGCGGAATAAGACCCCGGGCAGGGCAGGCATGATCGCCTGCCCTGTTTTTTTCCAGGGATCTGACTATCGTGGCTAAGGAAATTTAGATACGAAAACGGGCAACATTAAGGCATTGGCATGGCGCAGGCATTTCTGACGTCAGGCTCTCGCAGGAATCGTCAAATCCCGCAGGGTGAGGGGTGAATTCTCTTCCACTGCAAGGCGTGGAGGGGGATGAATATGGGGTCGTATGATTTCAGGCTCCCTTTCATTGAATCTCACGCCTCAGGGGATCGTGAATATTTTATCCAGGCTCCATGGGCCGTAGCCGACAGGGTTCCAGGTGCGGACCCGCCAGACATAGCTCCCGCTGCGGAGAGCAGCAGGTCCCTTAACAGAGCAGGTGGTGCTGTCACATTGAGCTTCCGAGGATGTGTACCACTGCTTGATTACCAGGCCTGATGGGCCTTTCACCCACAGATAATAACGTGTGGCGCCAGGGACCTGCTTCCAGGTGTAAATTGGATCGGCGCTGCTCACGCCCTCGGGCGAAATGAGTTCGGTCGCCGTTGGGACGATGGTGGTGAAGCTCAGGCTGCTGCTCCAGGGACCGTAGCCGGCGGAGTTGCGTGTTTGGATCTGCCAGGTATATGTCCCTGCAGAAAGATCAGCCGGGGGGGTGATGGAGCAGGTGACGCCATCGCAGTTGGCCTGGGCGGACGTATACCAGCGCCCGATCTTTTTCCCGCGCGGGCCATTGACCAACAAATAGTAGGAGGTCGCGGAAGGGACCTGGTTCCACGTATACGTGGGATGGTTGGTGATAATATCGTTGGTCCCGGGGGAGATCAGCAGTGCTGCCGCAGGTGGGACGGCGCGGTTGTTAAAGCGCATCCTGGAACTCTGCGGGCCGTCTCCGGCTTCATTCCGGGCCTTAATCCACCAGGTGTGATTGCCCGCTTCCAGCAGTACAGGAGAACAAACTGTGCAGATTCCTTCGCTGCATATGGAGGAGGAATGGAACCATGTTTCGGATACCCTGCCGG
>CAYMQX010000263.1:0-4854 GCA_964392495.1 uncultured Anaerolineaceae bacterium | reverse complement strand
CAGGCGGAGGAACAGGCTTTGTGGGAGCGAAGGCGGCAGCCGGCGAACAGGCAGCCAGGACAAGGGCGACAGCGAGGATCTTGAGGCCGGTTTTTTTCATTGGATGTCCATGGTTTTCAGGCAGCATCCAGATCCATGGGACCGGGAGACTACCGGCGGGCTTTCTTTTTGCCCTTTATTTTATAACCAAAGCGCTGGAGGGCGTTCTCGTCCCTGCGCCATTCCTTGAGCACCTTGACACGCAGTTCGAGGTAGACGGGGCGGCCGCCCATACTCTCGATCTGCCCGCGGGCAGCAGTGCCGATGGACTTCAACATCCTGCCGCCGTCGCCGATGACGATGCCCTTCTGAGATTCGCGTTCGACGAAGAGGGTGGCGCCGATATAAGCCATGCCGTTCTCGCGCTCCGTGAACTCGTCAATGCGGACGGCAATCCCGTGAGGCACCTCGTCGTGCAGGTTAAGCAAAGCCGCCTCGCGGATCAGGTCGGCGGCGATATCGCGCTCAAAGGAGCCGGTCACCTGGTCTTCGGGGTATTCGGGTGGACGCTGCGGAAGCACCGCCACCAGCGCGGCATGAAGCTCCTCCAGCCCCGTGCCCTGGCGCGCCGAGACCATGAGCTGGCCCACCCCGGGGAACAGCTCCGAGTAGGTCTTGAGGCGCGCGGCAAGCTGGAGAGGGTCGAGCAAGTCGATCTTGTTCAAAACAAGGAAGCGCGAGACCCGGTGCGGCAGGCCCCTGAGCAGGTCCGCGACGAGGCGGTCTTCCTCCGCCGGCTCCACCGAGGAATCCACCAGGAAGAGCACCGCGTCCACCTGCTGAAGCGATTCGCGGGCCTCCTGGTTCAGATACTCGCCCAGCTTGTGACGGGGAGCATGCAGGCCGGGCGTATCCACAAAGACGATCTGTGAGGACTCGTCCGTGAGGATGCCCAACTGGCGGCGGCGGGTGGTCTGGGGCTTGGGTGAAACGGCCGCGATCTTCTGCCCCAGGAGGGCATTAACCAGAGTGGACTTGCCCACGTTGGGGCGGCCAAGGATGGCAACAAAACCGGAACGAAATTCAGTCATGGTCTTCTTTCATAGATGCGGATGCCGGGGTTCACAAAGTCCGCGGCGACCTGCGGCATGAACCAGGGCAGGGAATAGTGGAATTCCGCCAGCAGGCGATAATGCGTGGATCCGCCGGAGGCCAGCGCTTTGAAGAAATCGCATTCAGCAGTCATGAGGCTGCAGGTATAGGGGTCATCGAAGCGGGAGGCGGTGAAGCTGTCCACCAGGAGGTAATCGGTGCCGCGCTCCAACAGCCCGGTCTCGGCGGCGTTGAAGTCATAGGGCTTTCCTTTTGGGACGGAATCCGAGGGGCTTTTGAGGAAATAGAGCGGGTAGTTATGTTCGCGGGAGAACTTCCCGGCGGGAATGTCCGGGGAATAAAACGTCTCTTCCAGTGATGAACCGGAAGGCAGCGTCTTGAGAAAATCCCCGGCGGCGTAGCGCGCATCATTGAGAAAGAGGAGCATCAGGCCGACCGTCCGCGCCAGAGAAAAGAGCAGGACCAACCCCAGGCCGAGGCCGAGCAGGCGGGCATGGCCGGGGGAAGAGAGAGACGGCATCGCGAACAGATACTCCACAAACAGGGCACTGAAAACGGCCAAAAGAGGCAGGAGGGGCAGCGTAAAGCGCACCGCCAGGTTGAAGCTGAGCATGAGAGGCAGGTCCAGCAGAAAAAGACAAAGCAGGGCAGTGCCCTGAGCGGAGATGGCAGGCGCCCCGGTCCGCAGGGAACGGAAGTACCGGTAGAGCGCCCAGAGCACAGCGACAAGGGCAAGGACAAAGAGAAACAGGCCGAGGGCCTGCTCCAGAAGGGTGTACTGACCTGTGATGCCCCGCTGCGCTCCCGGTCGAAAGCCATAATTGACATTGAAGATCATGGCCGGAGCGGTACGCTTGATGAAGAAGGCCGGCCAGGCGAGGAAACGCGGCGTGCCGATCCCAAAACCCAGGATATAGAGGACGAGGCCGATGAACAGCGGTTCCATAAAAGCCAGGGGCTGCCTTCGGAGCCCGGCCCGGTTTTTGAAGATATAGACCAGCGCCGGGGCCAGGCCCAGGAGAAGGCTATTGTACTTGCTGGAGAGAGCCAGCCCTGCCGCCAGAAACGCCGCGTATAACCAGCCGCGGCCGCCGGCCCCCTGATATTGGAGCAGGAGGAAGACCGTGAGCGTGGAGAAGAAGGCAACATAGGCGTCGGTGTGCGCGAAGTGTCCGTTGTGCATCACTTCGCTGGAAACCAGCAGGAGGAGGGAGGCCAGCCCCGCGGCGGGGATGCCCGCCCCCAACCGGCGGGCGATGGGATACGCCAGCGCCACAGCCAGGCCAAGCAGGACGGCGGAGATCAAACGGGCGGAGATCAACAGCGCGGAATCCGTCCCACCGAAGAACTGCACGAGGCGACCCACAAGGTACATGAGGTTCTGCGGCAGGAAGGGCTGGTTGAAGTTGACCTCGTAATACCCCCAATCCCCGTGAAGAGCCTTGATGGCGCGCAGCGCCACCTCGTCCGGATGCCAGATGGCAGGCGCGCCCCAGGAGATGCCGGGGAGGGTAAGCGCCAGAAAGCCCAGGAAGGCAAAAAGAGGGATCAAGAATTCATGACCGGCCAGAAAGGAGAGCAGCCTCCGCACAGGAGCGCCCGGGCCGGGCATGGCATCGTTCATCCAATGGCCTCTTCGGCTACGCGCGGTTTTGGCTCCCAGCCCACAAAGAACATCCCGGCAATGATGAGCAGCGCGCCGGCCACGACCTCCCAGGTGAGGCGCTCATGCAGGAAAAGCACACCCAGGATCACGCCTCCCAACGGGAACAGGTAAGTGACCATGGTGCTGCGGGTGGGGCCGATATCGTGGATAAGCCGGTAAAGGAGGACAAAGGCCAGGCCGGAACCCAGGACCCCGAGCCAGAGCAGGCCCAACCAGGTCAGGGGCAGGCGCGGCAGGGTGAAGGGCGATTCTGCCAGGGGGACGGCGAGCCACATCACCGCGGTGGAGGAGATCAGGGGACCCACGCTGCGCATCACGGCAGGGGCGCTCTCGGTGGTCTTACGGGCATAGATGGCGCTGCCGGCGTAAAACACGGAGGCCACCACCACGGCCAACTGGCCCAACAGCGAGCTGTGCGATGCGCCGAGGTCACGGCTCATCAGAACGATCACGCCTGCAAAGCCGGTAAGAAGGCCCAGCAGCTTGGGCAGGGTGATCCGGTCATCGCGCAGGGTGTAATGCGCCACCAGGATGGTAAAAAGCGGGACGGTGGCATCCAGGATGGAGGCTACACCCGAGTCAATGGTCTGCTCGCCCCAGGAGATGAGGAAGAAGGGGATGGCCACATTGGTGATGCCCAAAACCAGCACGGGGACCCAGGAACGCAGGTCGCGAGGCAGGGAAGGGCGCTGGATGAGGACCACGCCCAGGCCGAAGAGGAGTCCGAACAGGACACGGAAGGCGACCAGGGTGATGGGACCCACCTCCTGTACGGCGACCTTGATCCACATGAAGGAGGAACTCCATATCGAACCCAACAGGATAAAGTTAAACCAGTCTTTTGATTTCATTTTCAAGTCTCCGCTGAGATGGGAAAGTTTATCATATCAAGACTCAGCGGAGGCAAAGAATCTTTCCATCCACGGGCTGCGAACCGCGCATGGCAGCGGCCTGTTATTCCCTTGTGATCAGACGGACCTGGGTCTCGTAGAAAACATAATCCCAGGCCCAGTTGAGGAGCACCATCAGGCGGCTGCGGAAACCGATCAGACGGTAGATATGCAGGCCCACCCAGATGACCCAGGCGATGAACCCACTGAAGGAGATGCCCCAGATGTGCGCCACGGCGGCGTTGCGCCCGATGGTCGCCAGCAGGCCGGGGTCCTTATAATGGAAGGGAAGCAGCGGGCGGCCCTGGAGCGCGCGCTGCATGTTGCGGGCCACCGAATCCGCCTGCTGCTGGGCCACAGTGGCCAGCATGGGCAGAGGCGCGCCGTGAGCGTCCTGTACATAGGCCGAATCACCGAGGATGAAAACCTCGGGATGGCCGGGGAGCTGCAGGGTGGGCCCGGTGACGATCTGTCCGCCGCGGGCAAGCTCGACCCCCAAACGGGAGGCCAGCTCGGAGCCGCGCACGCCTGCGGTCCAGATGAGAGTCTGCGCGGGGATCTGTCGCCCATCGCTGAGGGTGACGGTCTCACCGTTGTAAGCCTGCATGCGGGAATTGAGCATCACGGTGACACCCTTGCCCTCCAGAAGGCGCTGAGTGGCTTTGCGAAGCTCAGGCGGGTAGGCAGCCATCACACTGTCCCCGGCCTCCAGGAGGAGCACCCGGGCCTCCTCCAGGTCCATCAGCGGGAAGTCCTTGGTCAGGACGTGGCGCATCAATTCCGCGAGGGCGCCGGAGGTCTCGACGCCGGTGGGGCCCGCGCCCACCACCACAAAGGTCAACAGCGCGCGGCGCCGGGCCTCATCGATCTCATGGCTGGCGCGCTCCAGGCTGGCAAGCAGGTGGTTGCGGGTCTGGACGGCTTCCTCCACACCCTTAAGCTGGAAGCCGTTGGCTTCCACAGACTCGAGGCCGAAGAAGTTGGTGCGGCCTCCCGTGGCGATCACGAGGTGGTCATAAGCGATGACCGAACCGTTCAGCTTGACGTAGCGGTTCTCCAGGTCCACGGAAGTCACCTCGCCCATCTGGAAGGTCAGGTTCTTCTGGCCGCGGAAGATGGTACGGATGGGATAGGCGATCTGCGAGGGGACCAGGCCGGCAATAGCCACCTGGTAGAGCAGGGGCTGGAAGAGATGATAGTTACGGC
>CAYMQX010000262.1:0-4856 GCA_964392495.1 uncultured Anaerolineaceae bacterium | reverse complement strand
GATCGTAGGCGATCACGATACGGAGCATTTCTGCTTTCAGGGTGCGCGCCAGTTCGCCCGCCGTCCGGGCCGCATTCAAAGCCTGATCGGAACCATCCACTCCCAGCAATATCCGGTTGAACATGAGGCTCCTTTCTGTTCCGTAGGGTACAATCCTATAATCAGTATACCGCTTCCACAACAAAGTTCAAGGCATGTCCGCCGCCATGAACCTGGAGGAAATCCATGAGCCTGGACCTGAACGCCATCCGAAAGCAATTTCCCTCGCTGGGAAGGCAGCACCCTGCGGTCTTTTTCGACAATCCCGGCGGAACCCAGATCGCTCGCCCCAGCTTGGAGCGCATCAACCGCTATCTGCTGGAGTGCAATGCCAACCACGAGGGCATGTTCGAGACCAGTCGCCGGTCGGATGAGATCCTCCACGCAGCCCATGTCGCCATGGCGGATTTCCTCAACGCGACCGGTCCCGAGGAGATCATCTTCGGCAATAATATGACGACCCTCACCCTGCACATGTCACGATCCCTGGCCCGCCGGCTGGAACCCGGTGACGAGATCCTGGTCACGCGCATGGACCATGACGCCAACATCTCGCCGGGGATGCTGGTTGCTGAAGACCGCGGCTGCAAGCTGACCTGGGTGGACTTCGACGTGGAGGAGGGCACCCTCCGGGTGGACGAGTTCGAGAAGGCGTTGGAGCGCAGGCCGAAGATCGCAGCCTTCGGATACGCCTCCAATGCGCTGGGGACGATCAACCCCGCGCGCAAGCTTACGCAAATGGCGAAGGAGGCGGGCGCACTGGTCTATATCGACGCGGTGCAGTACGCCCCACATGGACCGGTCGACGTCCGGGATATCGGCTGCGATTTCCTCGTCTGTTCCTCATATAAGTTCTTTGGCCCGCACGCCGCCGCCCTGTATGGAAGGGCCGACCTGCTCAGGGAGTTGAAAGCCTACAAAGTGCGCCCCGCTTCGGATGAGCTGCCCTCCAAGTTCGAGACGGGTACACAGAACCATGAGGGCATCGCCGGTGTGCTGGGCGCGCTGGAGTATTTCGAGTGGCTGGGAAAGAAGTTCGGCGGGGAGCAGGCACAGCCCTGGAAGGATGAAGGTTTCACCGGGCGCAGGCTGCTCTACAAGCAGGCCATGACCGCCATACGCGCCTACGAGTTCGAGCTCTCACGCGCCCTGATCGAGGCGGTCCAGTCGGCGCCCGGCACACATATCCATGGCGTGACCGACCTGCGCCGGCTGGAAGAGCGCGTCCCTACCGTCTCATTCACCCTGGAAGGAAAACACCCGCGTAACGTGGCGGAGCGGTTAGGGCAGGAGGGTTTCTACGTCTGGGACGGCCACTATTATGCTCTCGCCGTGGTGGAACGGTTGGGCCTTCTGGATTCGGGAGGCATGATCCGTGTGGGCGCGGCTCACTACAACACGCTGGATGAGGTGGAGCAGTTCAGGGAAGCGCTTGCAAAGATCGCGGCGCAATAACCCCTTCACCCGCAGGTTGGACGACCGAAAAAAAAACAAACAACCCTCCCTCTCCCGGGGAGCGTTGTTGTCGCAATGCGGGTCGTTCCCCGCTCAGCAGCTTACCAGCGGTATATTTCGCACATAATCTTTTTCGACCAGTTCTTTCAGGATGAAGTCTGCGCCATCGGAGCGTGAGATCTGCGTGCCTGAATTCCTTTTCCAGTTCCCGGCCAGGTATTTCCGGGTAAGTTCGCCGTTCGTCAGCCGGGGGAACCTCACGATCGTCCACTCCAGATAGGTCTCTTCAATCGCCTCCCTGCTGGCAATTGCATCCAGGGTCGCAGCGCCTCCAAGATTCTGGAGCAGGAAGCCCGTGAAGCGATGGATCCATTGGGGCCGGTCTGCACGCGTGCGTATCACGGTGCCAGTTGTGAAGATCAGGCGGCTCACATCATGTTTTTTCATCCCTGCCAGGATATTGTTCGTGGCGATCTCCAGCATGTGCGGAGCCGGCGGACGGGAGGGTCCCAGCGTGCTGATCACCGCATCCTGCCCGGCAATGGCGGTTTCAACCGCCCCTGCCTCCGTCGCATCGCCCTGGATGACGGTCAGGTTGTCGTGTACCAGGCTGAGCTTTTCGGGGGTACGCACGAAGGCGGTCACCTTGTGCCCGGCCTCCAATGCCTGCCTGACCACCTCCAGCCCCACCCCTCCCGAAGCTCCGAAGATCACGATCTTCAGGGGTTCCGGTTTTGTTTCGGGATGTTTGATGCTGTTGGCGATCATTGCCTCGACCTCGGCGCGCGGACGTGTATATTTTTTCCCGGAGAGCTCCCGGGCCTGTCTGGCCACTTCGGGGTTCGAGGGCGCTTTGGGGAGGACGGTCTGAACGGTGAAGGCCGGCAGTCCCCAGCCCTTGATCGAGGTCCGTACTGCCGTGTGCCAGTTGGGAAGGTTGATGAGGTCCACACGGTCGAAGTAGGGAAGATACTGGGGCTCGATCAGCTCCGAGTCTTCCCGACCAAGCCGGAAGCACAGAAAGGTGCCGACGTTCCCAAACACGGCCTGGATGATCCTCGGGTCTTTGATCTGTGAAATGAACTGGTTGGCCAGCACCAGCCCCATGCCGAACTTGCGTGCCTCGGAGAGCAGGATGGTGAAGTTCTCTGTGGACAGCGACTGGAATTCGTCCACATACAGATAGAAAGGCTTGCGCTCCGAGCTTTCCATTTTGGCGCGCTTCATGGCCTCCGCCTGGATCTTCGCCATCAGGACCAGGCCCAGGAAGCGCGAGTTCGATTCGCCCAACAGCCCTTTTGCCAGGTTGATCAGCAGGATCTTGCCTTCGTTCATGATCTTCTGGAAGTCGATGGTGGAATGGGCTTGCCCGAACATCCCTCGAAGCCTGGGATCCAGGATGAAATCTGAAAACTTGCTGCTCACATAGTTGCCGACCGAAATCTCCCCGCCCCTGCCAGACACTGTATAGTCGGCGTTTTCCAGGGTATGCACCCACAGGTCCAGTTGAGGGTCCCGGATCTTAAGCGGCAGCCAGCGCTTCCAGTAGTCCCTGGACTGGAAGATCTCATAGAACTGCAGCATGGTGCCGGGTCGCTCCGGGTCCGACATGGTCAGCAGCATGTTCATCTGCATGTGCTGGTAGAACACGGGCCCTGCGAACTCCTTGCTGTAAAAGCTGAATTCGTCCTCCAGGATGCGGCGGATGATCGCCGTCATTTCCCGCGCAACAAAATACCGCTCGTCGTGAGTGGAGGCTTCCAGGAGGTTCATCCCGATGGGGTTCTCGATATCCGAGGGATCGATGATCACCACATCTTCCAGCCGGTCCGGGGGAATGAGCTCGAGCACCTCCTTGAACATATCGCCATGAGGGTCGATCAGTGCACAGCCGCGCCCCGCCCGCATGTCTGAAATGAACATGGTCTTCAGGAGCGTGGTCTTTCCGGTGCCGGTCTGCCCGACGATATAGGCGTGGGTCAGCCGGTCTGGTGCCGGGAGCAGGGCGTCCTGGGGAACGCCCAGGTAGGTGTTGGTCCCGATCAAAATGCCCTCGGTCCGCAGGCTCTTGTTGTCCTCGGGGTTGAGTTCGGCGGGCATGGGCCGCATTCTCTGCGAGTGCACAGCGATCCCCACCAGGCCGCTGCCGAGGTCCTCCGGAAAGCGGAAGGCGTTCACGGCTTCGTTCCCATCCAAAAGATAACGCATGCGGGCGAGCCCCTTGCCCGCCAGGGACTTGCCCCAGGCGTCCTGTGAGAGCGTGCGCATGTTCTCGCGGGCCGTCGCAAGTTCCTCCCGGCCCGAGGGAGTGACAACGTCGTAGCCGCCCATCTGGATGAAGGAAAGCTCGTGGTATGGAGATGCCGGATTCTCACCCACCGAAGCCGAAACGGCCACGCCCGCGGCCGCAGCCAGTGTGCGTGAGATGGGCCCCGGGCTGGCGAGGGAGACCGTCATCAAAAAGGGAGCATCCTGCAGCTTCAGCATTTGCGTCAGCAATCCCTGTGAGATCATGTTGGCGCGCTGTTCCTGGATGCGCTGCAGGTTGGGCGCCGGGTCGGGCTGGTATCCCTCACAGCGCGCGATCTCGCGCTGCATCGCCTGTTCCTCCTGCTTGGAGAGGACCGAAGGCTTCAGACAGGCCGTGTAGGCCAGGGGGGTGTTGTGCAGGAGCATGATCCGCAGCAGGCGCTCGATCTGTCCGGGATGGGGAAGGAAGGGATGGACATAGTAGACTGGGTGGCCGCTGCGCGTGGTCTGGGTGGTCCTGGATCTGGCGAACCCCAGCCCGCGGGACTCCCGGATGGTATCCAGAGCGACTAGTTCCTCGCGCCTGCGGATCTCCACGATGTTCGCTTCCGACCAATCAAAGGGGTTCCACAACTTCAGGAATTCCTCCCGGTCGGTCACGATATTCCAGACGTAATCCTGCAGCCTGCCGCACAATTGCAGCAGGAGCTGCTCTGCATGCTCTTCGGCGTCATGCCGGGCGCTGCTGGCGGATGCTCCGGTGATCTTGCAAAACAGGCATAAATCAATCCGGCCTCCTGAGAAGGAGACCGGGTTCGGGTGTGAGATGAAGCGGATGCCGTATGTTGGGGCATGGTCCGCCTGGTAGAGTGAATTGATCAGGTCGATCTGGTGGGTCAGGAACGATAGGGGAAATCCATTCACATGCATATCGTGCAGCCTGCTGGATGGGCAGGACAGGAGCAATATGGCGAAGACTGCATGGTGCCGGCTTCTTCCACCGCGATCGATGGTGGAAAACTGTTCGATGTGAACACCCGATGACAAACGCATTCGTACTCCTCCGCATTTAACTCTTGCAAGCGATCAGGCATCGTTACGTTACCCCAGCG
>CAYMQX010000261.1:0-4863 GCA_964392495.1 uncultured Anaerolineaceae bacterium | reverse complement strand
CTATGCAAAAAACAGGTACATGAAGGGCGCAAAAGTCACAAACTAACAAAAAAAACAGGCTATGGAGGCGGAAATATGGGGATTTGGCGGGTCTGTACCGTCTTTCTCCGGCCCGCCTGCATGATAAAATAACTTCCATGCAATCCTCCCTGCAACAACTGCGAAAGTACTTTCGCCTCGAACACGAAAAAGGCTACGACAACACGACCATCATCGGCGGGCTCTCCAGAATGCTCGAATCCTGGGAGGGCAGCGCCCGCGCCGACAGCCTGAACGAGGAAGTCATCCAGGCCGTTCTCCAGCGCCTGCGCTCCTACGACAGCCTGTCGCCGGCCTCGCGCGCGGATGTCCTTAAGGGACTCTGGAAGCGCATCGCCGAGACCTACCCCGAGGCCGCCCAGAAGCAAAGCGCGGGCGAGGCTGCACCCGCCAGACACCACCCCCGCCCGGAACATCCCGGAGACCTGCCGGAACCCCTTGCCAGCCCCCGGCAGGAGCAGGAAGGAGCTGCACCGGCTCCCGCGGAAAAAGCGGAAGCCCCGACCCACGCATCCCAGCCTGGCCGGCCGCCGCGCGCCTCCTCCGAGGGCGTCTCTGCAGGCGTCCCGGGAGCAAAGACCAGCGCCGCACCCGCCGCCCTGAATGCCCCCCTCACCGTCCTCCAGGGCGTTGGCGCCAGCAATGCCTCCCTTCTGGCGAAGCTGGGCCTGCACACCCTGGGTGACCTGCTATACTACTTCCCCTTCCGCTACGAGGATTACACCCAGCTCAAGCCCATCAACGAGATCCTCTACGGCAACCAGCTCACTGTCATTGGAAGGGTGGAGAGCGTCCACACGCGCCCGATGCATGGCGGGAAGCAGCAGCTCGTCGAGGCCCTGCTATCCGACGGCACCGGCGCCCTGCGCCTCACCTGGTTCAACCAGCCCTGGATGGCCAACCGCCTGCACGTTGGCGACCAAATCTCCACCTCCGGCATCATTGGCCAGCATCTGGGACGCCTGGTCATGAAGAACCCGAACTTTGAGCCGGTGGACATGGAGTACATCAACACCAACCGCATCGTCCCCATCTATCCGCTCACCCAGGGGCTCAACCAGACCAAGCTGCGCAGGGTCATCAGGCCCGTCGTCTCTTATTGGTCCGGGCAGGTCGCGGAAGCTCTTCCCGAAAGCGTGCGCCAGTCTGCCGGGCTGCTGCCCATCGGGGCGGCCATCCAAAACGCCCACTTCCCCGATTCACAGGAACTGCTCGCCAAGGCCCGTCACCGCCTCGCCTTCGACGAGATCTTCTACCTCCAGATGGGTGTCCTGCGCCAGAAGCGGGATTGGCAGGCCGTTGAAGCCCGCCGCTTCGAGGCCGCCGATGATTGGCTCGAGGCCCGCCTCGCCGCCCTGCCCTTCCAACTGACAGGTGCACAGCAGCGCGTCCTGGGCGAACTGCGCGCCGACCTGGCCTCCGGGCGTCCCATGAACCGCCTCATCCAGGGCGACGTCGGCTCGGGCAAGACAGTGGTCGCGGCCCTGGCGGCCGGCATCGTTGCCCTGGGCAGCGGTCAGTCCGCCATCATGGCGCCCACCGCCATTCTCGCCGGACAGCACTACAACAGCTTCCTCAGCCTGCTGGCCGGGGAGGGCGGTCCGCTTCAGCCGGAGCAGATCCGCCTGCTGGTCAGCGACACCCCCGAGGCCGAAAAGGAGCAGGTTCGTTCCGGCCTGGTCGAGGGCTCCATCCGCATCGTGATCGGCACACACGCCCTGCTCGAAGGCCCGGTCGTCTTCCAGGACCTGGAGTTCGCCGTGATCGATGAGCAGCACCGCTTCGGCGTGGAGCAGCGCGCCGCCCTGCGCCAGAAGGCCGTCAGCCCCCACCTGCTGGTAATGACCGCCACCCCCATCCCGCGCTCCCTGGCCCTCACCGTCCACGGCGACCTCGACCTCTCCGTCATGGACGAGATGCCGCCCGGCCGCCAGCCCGTCGCCACCTACGTGCTGCGCCCGCAGGAGCGCGAGCGCGCCTACACCCTCGTCCGCAGCCAGGTCGCTGCAGGCCGCCAGGCCTTCATCATCTACCCGCTCATCGAGGAAAGCGGAAAGATCGAAGCCCCCGCGGCGGTGGACGACTACGATAAGCTCTCCAACGCCATCTTCCCCGACCTCAAGCTGGGGCTGCTCCACGGCCGCATGCGCCCTGACGAAAAGGACGCTGCCATGCTGAAATTCCGCGACCGCGAGTATGACATCCTGGTATCCACCACCGTCGTGGAGGTGGGGGTGGATATCCCCAACGCCACCGTCATGCTGATCGAAGGCGCGGACCGCTTCGGGCTGGCTCAACTCCACCAACTGCGCGGGCGCGTGGGACGCGGCCAGGCCGCCTCCTGCTGCCTGCTCATCCCCACCCACGAGGAAGCGGTCGAGAACGGGCGTTTGCAGGCCATGACCGAATCCAACGACGGTTTCGTCCTGGCCGAGCGCGACCTGCAGCAGCGCGGCCCCGGGGAGTTCCTCGGCACCCGCCAGTCCGGATACGGCAGCGGCCTGCGCATGGCCAGCCTGACCGACCTCGCCCTCATCGAAAAAGCCCGCAGCCAGGCCCAGGCCCTCTTCGAGGACGATCCCGAGCTCAGCCAGCCCCAGCACGCCCTGCTGGCCGAGGCTCTGGAACGCTACTGGAAGGCCGGCCCCGGCGACGTGAGCTGAGGCTGCCCTGCGCCCAGACCATCCCACTGGAGGACATTCAAAGAATGGTTCGAGCACTCTTCCCGGGCACCTTCGATCCCATTCACTACGGGCACATTGACATTGCCACGCGCGCCAGCCGTCTCTTCGACGAGGTGGTCATGGCCGTGTACGACAAGCCCCTGAAATCCCTCATGTTCTCCCCCGAGGAGCGCATGCAGCTCGTCCAGGAGGCTTTTCGCGAGAACTCCAAAGTCAGCGTCTCCGGCTACAGCGGCCTGACCATCGATTATGCCCGGCAGGCGGGGGCGCAGGTCATCGTGCGCGGGCTGCGGGTCTTCTCCGATTTCGAATTCGAGTTCCGCATGGCGCTCGCCAACCAGCGCCTGGCCCACGATATCGAGACCGTGGCGCTCATCACCGCCGAGCAGCATACCTTCCTCTCCTCCAGCACCGTGCGCGAGATCGCCATGCTGAACGGGGATGTCTCCAGCATGGTACCGCCCTTTGTAGCCGAGGCCCTGCGCCGCAAAATGGAGGACGGCAGCGAGCACCAGAGTCCGCCGAACGCGCTGCGCGATTAAATGTGCTAGAATCAACACATGCTGGCCGCCGCGGCACATCATCCGCTCCGACGGAGGAGCCCATGGATATCCTGCAACTGATCGACCGCCTCGAAGAGCTTTTCAACGAAAGCAAGACCATCCCTCTGACGCGCAATGTGATGGTGGACGAAGACCGCATGCTGGAACTTATCGACCAGATGCGCATCGCCATCCCCGAAGAGGTCAAGAAAGCGCAGCAGATCCTGGCCCAGCGGGACCGCGTCATGGCCCAGGCCACCGAGGAGGCCGCCCGCCATATCGCCATCGCCCGTGAAAAGGCCGACCAACTGATACACAAGGACAGCATCGTGGTGGAAGCCCAACGCCGCGCCGAGCAGATCCTCAGCCAGGCGCGCGCGGCCGCCGAAAACACCCGCGTGGAGGCGGATAACTACGCCCTCGACAGCCTGGGACACTTGCAGGATGAGATGGAACGCCTGCTCAACCAGGTGCGCAACGGGATCCACACACTGGAGGAGGAACAGATGCGCAAAGCCGGCTCCACCCCCGCCGCTCCCGCCGCGGTCCAGGAGACCGCCGGGAACCCCTGACCCTCAGCCTGGGATGATCGGCCGCCCTGTTGGGCGGCTTTTGATTTAACTTCAGTCAGGGGATGAACTCGAAAACCGGCATACCCGTCTGGCGGGTGATCACCCTGAACACGCCTCCTGAGAGCGGATACTCGCTGAGTTGCCGCGGGCTGAGGCCCTTGCGCGCCGAGGTAATGTACAGCTCGTTCAGGTCCCGTCCCCCGAAAACACAGGAGGAGGTGTGCAGGGCCGGCACCGGGATCGTTTGCAGCAGCCGGCCGCGCCCCGGCTCCCACTGCGCCACCTGTGCCCCACCCCACATCGCCACCCACAGGTTACCGTCCAGGTCCGAGGTCATGCCGTCCGGCCAGCCCAGGGCCGCCGGCACCCGCACGGCGATGCGCCCATTGGCGAGCTGCCCGGTGGCCAGGTCGTAATCGAAGGCCTGGATCGTGCGGGTGGGCGTGTCAATGAAGTAGAAGGTGGAACCGTCAGGGCCCCAGGTGAGGCCGTTGGAGATCCCCAGGCCGCCCAACAGGCTCTTCACGGAGCGGCCCTCCAGCGAGTACAGCGAGCCGCTGGAGTCTTTCTCGTTCCGGTCCATGCTGCCCGCCAGGAAGCGGCCCGCGGGATCGCACTTCCCGTCGTTAAAGCGGTTCTGCGGGGGTTCCGGAAGGCTGGCGACCGGCCTCAATTCTGTTCCCGCGCCGCCCCATTCGCTGAAACGATGCCCCTCCGCCAGGATCAACCCGCCTCCCGCCCGCGGCGCGATGCATCCGACGGGATGCTCCAATTGAAGGCAGAGCTCCGGACCGGCGTGGACCCGCCCGGCAAGGATATCCACCCAGTAGAGGAGCTGCTCTGCCGCGCTCCAGCAGGGGCCTTCTCCAAGCTCCGCGCCGGCCTCCCAGAGCAGCTCGGCCTGCATTAAAACCAATCCCGCTTATAAAAGACGAAGGTGGCGATGGCGGTGAAGACAATGGATATCCCCAGCACCACCAGGAACGCCAGCGGATGCCCCTCTCCTGGAAGCCTTACGTTCATTCC
>CAYMQX010000260.1:0-4864 GCA_964392495.1 uncultured Anaerolineaceae bacterium | reverse complement strand
CGTCGGCGCGCTTACGCAGGGCGGCCAACTCGCCCTGCAGGTCGGCCACGCGTTTGATATCCTGGCGGCGGTTTTCGATGAGCACCAATTGGCCGTTCTTGACCTCTTCGTGGATCTTGACGGCCTCCTCAATGCGGGGCCGGAGCTGATTGACCAGTTCGTTCAGGCGGACCTGTTCGGTGTGGTGAGCCTTAAGCTCGCGTTTGAGGGGCGAGAGGTCCATGCCTTTGCGCAGTTCATCCAATTCGCCGCGAAAGGGCCGGATCTCCTCACTGTGACGCCTGACCAAATCTGCGTGGCGTTCCTGGTGCTTCTTTTCTGATCCCTCAAAAAGGCGGTTGAAATCCTCACGCTGCTTCGCCAGGAGGTCATTGAACTGGTTGATGCGCGCGGCTGAAGCCTTTACCTCGGCGAGGCCCTGTTCCAGTTCCTTGATCTGCTTTTGCAGCGCCGCCACCGAAACGCCAAGTGAAGCAAACTTGTCCTCGTAGTCTGAAATAGCTGTCTTGGTCTTGCGCTGCTCCGCGTCGAGCCAGTCCAGCCTTTTGACGATCTGCTCGAATTCCATGCTTCCTCCAGATTGGGGCTTCTGGAATTATAGCATGCCGGTCTTTTTCATTGGGTGAGGTGGGTGAAAATGCCGGGAAGGGAGATGAGGAAGGGCCGGAGGACCTGTGGGAAAAGGCCCAGAATAAACAGCCCCATCATGCCGATGAGGATCAGGAGAGCCTGGAGGGGGGTCTCATTCCAGGCCCAGCCGCTGTGCTCGGGGGCCATTACCAGCACGGCCAGGGTGCGGACAGCGCCAAAGAGCAACCCCAGGACGCCCAGAAGCAACCAAAAAGCGAGCGGAAGCGATTGGCTTGCCAGCCCCTGCCAGAGAGCGGCGCGGGGTGGAAAGCCGGCCAATAATGGGAGCCCGGCCGCGGAGAGACCGGCAAGGACTATACCGGTTGAAGCCAGCGGAAAGGCCCGCATGAGACCCTGGACCGCGCCGAACCGCAGGGAACCGGTCTTCCTGGCGATGATATCGAGAGAAAATGCCCAGACCGCCATGCTCAGGCCGCGAGGAATGATGTGCAGGAAGATGATCTCGACCGCGCTCAGGGATGGCTGGACACTTAGAGACATGAGTTGGTAACCGGTCTCCACGACAGCGGCATAGGCCATCATCCTTCCCAGGTGACGCTGGAAGGCAGTCCACAGGCCCCCGGTAACGACCATGAGGATGGCGGCGACCTGTACGGCGGTCGCGAAGGCAGGTGAGGTCCGAAGCCAGGTGTAGCGATCCAGAAATCCCATCCCAAAGATGATGGTGATGGTGGGCAGAGCCCAGAGCAGGAAGCCGCAAACAAAGGGAGAGGCCTCTTCGCCGATGAGAGGCATCCAACTGTAGAGGGGAAAAACCGCCAGGAGAAAGGCAAAACCCAGCCCGAGCATGGTTGCGGATTGGAGAGTGAGGGCCAGGTCTCCAGGGCTGGCTTCCACGCCAGCCAGCATCCAACCGGCGAACAGGATGAAGGGCATGGCGAGGGTCTGGTAGACAAGGAAGCGGACCACCCCGCGGCCGGGGACATTGCCTGGAGGCGAGAGCAGGGGGATGGCCAGGAGAACGGCGATCTCGATGAAGGTGGCGGCAAAGAGGAAAGGCTCCACGGCGATGGAGGCCACCAGCAGGGCGATGATGCCCAGACCAAGGGGGACCAGGCGGCGGCCTACACCCGCCGCTTCGGAGCCAAAGAACCACAGGGCGGCAATCCCGTACAGGATGGCAAGCAGGGAGCCATCGGCGGGACCCAGGACAAGGGAGCGGCCCAGGACCTGGAAGGTGGAGGCGATCTTGAGAGAGACCGTGCCCAGCAAAAGAGCTGTGTCGATGGGGACCATGAGCGCCGTGATGGATAGGGCCAGGGCGGTAAGTCCCCCCATGAGGGTGTTGAAGCGTTCGTTGGAAATCACCAGGGTTACGCCGGCGATCAGCAGAGGAAAGAAAATCCACAGGCCGGGCGCGCTCACAGGGTCTCCTCCTGTGCGGGCTTCACAGAGTTGATGAGCAGATAGGAACCGGCCAGGGCCAGGCCGAGGTCCACTACGGCCAGCAGCCCGGAGACCAGGATGGAGGATTCGACGGCAGCATACAGGGTCTCGAAGCCACACAACAGGGTGAGCAAGCCGGTCACGACCGGGAGGAGGCGGGCGGTTATGCTGAGCTGGAGAAGGCCTGCGCTGATCAGCATCAGGCTGCCAAAGGCAAGAGGCAGGCCGATGCCGGGGATGAGGCTCTCGATGCGGGGGGCTGCAGCCAGGGAGATCAGAATACTGATAAGGACGCCCATTAATTTGAAGGGCTGGGAGCCGGAGCGGTCCTGTCTGGAAGGCGGTTCTTCAGAGTCGATGCTTTGGCGGGTCATGCCGAGGGCTGCGGCGGCGATCCAACCGGTGATGAGCTTGACGGAGGCCATCCCCAGCGGCCAGTAGGGCAGAAGCAGCAAAAAGGCCGCGGCATATTGCAGGGCAAGCAGGCCCAGGCTCCAGCGCCAATCCCTGCCAAGCAGGATGAAAGTGCTGGCGATGGCGACCATCAATACAGCGCCCCAGGAGGTGATCTGCTCGAACATCTAGGGAGCGCCTCTCAGCATCATGGAGATGAAGAGTGCCAGAAAGAGCAGTGTCCACATGAGGCTGCCATCCCCCTCCAAAGCATCCGAGATGAGACGGGCCAACCGGGCGGAGGAATGATAGAGGTTCCACAGGCCGCCGGAGAATGCCTTCCGCCAGCGGCCGCCCTCGGGCCGGACCCAGTGGGCGCGGATCGGGTTTAATATACGGAGCCGCGGGGTGATCCAGATCAACAAGATCGCCAGGATTGTGGTCACCAGGGCGGGAAGCCAGGCCTGAAATCGAAAAGCGCCTTCCCAGCCGAACAGACCGAGCAGCAAAGCGGTGAGAAGCAGGAGCCCGATACCGGCAGGGAAAACGTTGTGCGTCCAGGGGAGTTGCGAGGCGGAGTCCTCGCGGGCGCCGGGGCGCAGGGCGTGGCGAACAAAGCCCGCGATCAGAAGGGCCTGTGCGATGATCAGCAGAGGCCATGTCAAAAAGAAACCTCTGAGGCTGCCCTCCAGGCCGCTGGCAGCGAGGGAGAAGGGCAGGCCGGAGAGAGAAAAGGCGGCAAGCATGAGGGCTCGATTCAGCCAGATATTCTGAATGGAATTGAGGAAGAGGGCGCCGCCCGCCAATGTGAGAACTGCGCCCCAGGCTGCAGCTCCGACCGGGTTGCCGCGCAAGGAGGAGGCTACTGCCAGCGCGGCCAGGGAGATGATCCAGAATGGGCGGCCGGAGATGTCATCGGGGGCTCGAAGCCAGATCCAGGCGGAATAGAGGGCCGCGATCCCGGCGAAGAGCAGGAGCAGGGGAACGAGGGGCAGGGCCGCTGTCCCGGGGGCGATCCTTGCAAGGAGGACCAGGCTGGAAACCGCCGAGATCAGGCGGAGGGAGGTCCCCACCCCGCGGCGGGATACGGAATCGGGAGCGAAAGGCAGGTGAAGCGGGAGAACTCCCAGGCGAAGCCCTGCGGCGAGCAGAAGCAGAAGCCCGGCGGAGGGCGGCAGGGAGGCGAAATCCAGGTTGGAACCGGAAGCCAGGCTGATGAAGTTGGCCCACAGGACAAGGCCGATACCGATCAGACGTGTGGAAAAACCAACGACGGCACGTTCGCTGGCGATGGGCTCGTCTACAGCACGGAGGAGTGTCGCCAGTTCGACGAGGTCGAGTGCGGACCAAACCAGCATGACGGTGAGGGGGTTGTTGGCGCAGACGGCGAAGATGCCGAGGGCCGTGTGGGTGAGGATCCCGGCCCATGGCAGGGGGTCGGTCAACTCGGAACGCACCACCTCAGTGAGGAGCACAGCCAGGGCCAGGCTGGCAAGGCTGACCGCCAGGACCCAGGCAAGGCCATCTGCCCGGAAGGAGGGCGATTCGGCGAAAAGAGCCAGGGGCTGCCAGGGAGGCAGGGAAAATTCCACGGGCAGGCCGATCAACCAGACCCAACTACTCACCAGGGACAAGAGGGCGCCGCCCACGGCAATGAGCCAGAAGTAGCGAAATCCGGGCCGGACCAGCCGGACCAGGACCAGGGTGAGTGCGGTCAAGGTGAGCAGGAGGACGGTGATGAGGATGAGCATGAGCAGGATAATTGTAACCGTTTTAGGGTGTGGGGAGGTTCCAGGGGATGAGTCCCTGCGGTCCCCCCCGCCTCTGTCAGCGATTTTATACTGCAAGCGTCGGGTAAGTGCAGCGACAGAGGAGATGTTCTGCCCGGGTGTGCACAAGGAGAAATTGCAATTGCATCGTCACGTGCAGGATGCCGGGGTTTGGTAGAATCCGGGTGATGTCGCTGAAACCCGGTATCCGGTCAAGAATGATGGGGATCGTGCTGTTCGTGGCGGTGACGCTCGCGGCTTCGGCCTGCGAACTTCCGGCGGGACCCGCGTCTGCCAGAGGTCTGGATGTAACGATCACTCCCACTCCCTTCCAGCCGGGGCCGGAAAGCGGTGGAGAGAAGTACCAGGAGTCGGCTCCCGGCCAGCCAGTGGCGACCTTTACACCCTATCCCACCCGGCTCGTGCGAGGCAGCGACTTGCTGCCGGCAGAAGTGGTGAGCGGCGAAGAGGACGTGTCGGCCCCGGCGAATCCTCTAACGGGCCTGCCATTCCCGGACCCGTCGCTTGCGCAGCGCCGTCCGATCGCCATCAAGATCGCCAATTCCCCGGACTATGTGCGGCCGCAATCCGGGCTCTCGCTGGCGGATGCGGCTTACGAGTATTATATCGAGTGGGGGGATACGCGCTTTATTGCGGTCTTTTAT
>CAYMQX010000259.1:0-4868 GCA_964392495.1 uncultured Anaerolineaceae bacterium | reverse complement strand
TCGGTCCTGTACGCTTTACGTGAGACAAACGAATCTCCTTTCCAGGAATCGGATTTTGAGATGTTCCAGATCCTTGCCCGCCAGGCTGCCGCAGCGCTGGAAAATTCCCGCCTTTATGCCGAGCAGCTTGAGTATGTGCGAAAGATCGAAGAATCTCAAAAAGGGCTGCTGCAGATCGAGAAGATGGCTACTGCAGGACGATTAAGCGTATCAATTGCGCATGAGGTCAATAATCCACTCCAAGCGGTGCAGAATTGCCTGCATCTTGCGGGGAGGGATGATCTTCCACCGGAGAAACGGAAAGAGTATTTCGACCTGGCACGAGTGGAACTGGAAAGGCTGATGATAACGGTCAAGAGGATGTTGGATCTTTACAGGCCGGGAAGCCAATCCACGCAGGAGGTAGACTTGGGAATGAGTCTGGAGCATGTCGCCCACCTGCTTGCCAAACAGTTCACTGAGAGGAAAATCCTTGTTCAAATCGAACTGCCAGAGGACCTGCCGCGCGTAGATGCGGTGGACAGCCAGATTCGACAGGTCTTCATCAACCTGATGCTGAATGCCTACGACGCCCTGCCGGAGGGAGGCGAGCTGCAGATCAGCGGCAGGCAGGCAGGTGGAGGTGTAGAGCTCTTTTTTCAGGATAATGGAACCGGGGTTCCTGTCGAACAGCAAGGGAATATCTTTGAGCCCTTTTTCAGTATGAAGGATGGAGGCACAGGCCTGGGCCTGACAGTAAGCTACAATATCATGATTGCGCACGGAGGCTCTTTGGAACTCCTGGCGGACAGAGGCCCAGGTGCATGTTTCAGGGTATTTTTGCCAATCGGGAGTAAATCATGAAATCCACAATCCTGGTCGTTGATGATGAACCGGTTGCCCGGCAGTCAATGTCGGATATCCTTAAGCTGGAAGGCTATCACGTGGCTGCCGCTCCCAACGGACATGCTGCCGTCGAATATGTCCGCATGCACGCGGTGGACCTGGTAATCGTGGACCTGCGCATGCCGGGCATGGACGGATTGGAGGTGGTGCAGGTTGTCAACCAGGTTTCACCGGAGACAGAGGTCATCATCCTCACTGCCTTTGGTTCGACAGAAACGGCCATACAAGCCCTGCGGCTGCGAATTCACGACTATTTACAGAAGCCCGCTGCACCTACACAGGTAATCGCCAGTGTACGCAAAGGACTGATGCGGCGTGCAGCCCGGCTGCGCGCCAAAAGCAGCGGCATGAACGAGGGGGATGTGGATGATGTCACCCTGCAATTCACGCTCCACGACGGCACTATAGTAGATCTCTCGCGGAGGCAGATCCGTTTTAAAACCAGAATCGAACACCTGACACCCGCAGAAGGCAGGCTGCTCAGGATCTTAATGGAGAATTCGGGCAGGGTTTTTTCACACCGAGAACTGGTACTCTTGGTGCAAGGCTATGATGCGTCTCAACGGGAAGCGCCTGAGATCCTACGTCCACTTGTGAGCCGCCTGAGACATAAATTGGAAGGCTTCCCGCTGCTAAACAACCGCGTAATGAGCGTACGGGGGACAGGGTATGTTTATGAGGGAGATCAGTGACTTATTGATAGGGAGGCCATACATCCCTGGGGGGCTCGGGCGCGCGTATCCAGGAAAGCCAGCCGGAACGCCCCCGCTTATCCACTGAAGCTGTTTCATAGCGGACTAAGAGCAGACTCATCGCCAGTGCCAGCGCACCGATCCATTGTAAAACTGTCAGCCTTTCATGCAGCCAGTAATGTCCCAGGAAAATGGTGACGAGCAATTCGGCCAGACCAAGCAGAGCAGTCTGCATGCCCCCAATGTGTTTTACCCCCAGAAATAAAGAAAGGCGGGAAACAAAGGTCGCCAGGGTCAAGCCTAGAACAGGCCACCAGGGGACTTGTGCAGCCGGCCAAGTGCGATCAAATATCAGATATGCGGGTACTACGACGGCGCTCATCGCCAGCAGGGTGTAGAGGGTGACCGTGGGAGCAGGAACCTCATATAACACACGTTGATTGATGGGCAGGTGCATTGCATATAGAATTGCCGCGATCAGCATCATCATCACGCCCAAGGTATCTACCTGGGAGCCTGGGACATTGGTGAGGAGTAGAACCGCAACGGTTGCGATGCCGACGCGCAGCATGGTGAGACGGCTGGGGGGTTGATGGTCCAGAATTAACCAAATCGCGACAAAAAAGGGATAGAGGGAATACAACAGTTGCCCCAGGCTGGCTGTGAGCCGCTGCAGAGCCATATAGTAAAAAACGGAGCCAAGCCCATTAATTGCCCCAGCCAAGAAGCAGCCTGCCAGACCAACCGGGAAGATGTATAAGAAAGGCCGTCTGAAAATGGCGACAATCAGGAAGAGTAAGAGGGCAGCAAATGTGGTGCGGAGAGCTACGACCGCCAGCGGACTTAATCCCAGCGTGATGGCCATTTTTCCCAAAACCGGTGATACTCCCAGAAAGAAAGCCGAGCCCAGAGCAGCCGTTATCCCAGCGGTCTGCTTTTCGTGAAAATATACCTGTTTCAGCCGGGTGAGGAGAAACATGTGCTATTTGATCAAGGCACGGACTTCTTCGAGGAATTCATCATTAAGGAAATCGCCTTTTTGCATCAGGGATTGGATCTGTCCTTTGAGCAATCCTTTTTCCTGGCGGGTTAATTCCTTTGCAGTTGAGACGATCACCGGGATATTGGCAGTTTCGGAATGAGCTCTGAGCTCATCGAGCACTGCGAACCCATCCACCTCCGGCATCATCAAATCCAGGACGACCAGGTCCGGGCGTTCGCGGCGGATCAAGTCGAGGCCCTCCCTGCCGTTGGATGCTTCAAAAATCGTATAATTTCCCTGAGATTGAAGGATGCGACGCATCAACCGGCGAACCTCTTCGGAGTCATCCACCAAAGCAACACGTGGAAAACGATCGGGAGCCACATGATTCAGCGCGGCAAGCAGCCCCTCGTGGGGCGCTTCTTCTTTCGTTGGGAGAACCACACTGCGAGCCCAATCGTCTCCCAAAACGAATTGTTCTGCAGGCATGGTGTGGCCGGTACAGTTGATCACAACGATATCGGTCGGTTTGATGGTTCCGGAGCGGATTAATTTAAAGAGCCCGGCAAAGGCCGCGGCTGCGGCCGGCTCGGAGGAAATGCCCTCCATTTTTGCCAACACGTGCATGGCACGAAAGGCCTCTTCGTCAGTGACACTCTCAAAAGCGCCATGCGTTTCGCGAACCTGGCGGGCGAGGATATTGTAGGCTCGTCCAGGGTCGCCGGTCGCCAGGGTCTCGATCCGGGTATTGGGAACGGAGACCGGGTCTGCATGCTCATGTCCCTGTCTCCAGGCCTTCACCATGGGTGCACAGCCCTCGGCTTGAATGGGCGCTATTGAAGGCAGGCGATCGGTAATGCCCATTTGCTGGAGCTCGCGGAATCCCTTATATACACCGATGGGACCCATGCCACCGCTGATAGCCTGGATATACCAATCGGGGGTGCGCCAGGGTAATGCTTGGATTCCACTTGAAGGAGGCAGTGGTCCCAGAAGAGCCGTAAGCTGCTCGGCTATCTCGAAAGCGATGGTCTTCATGGCCTCGATGGAAGTGACGGTACGGGCGCCCATGTCAAGGTAAAGATTCCGTTGTCGGGCGAACTCGGCTGCCATCTGTTTGACCTGATCATAAGACCCCGTTACCTTGATGACCTGGCTGCCGTAGAGGGCGATCTCCCGCATCTTGACGGCAGGTACGAGGCTGGTGACAAAAGCCCAGAGCTTTATACTGGCGCGAGATGCATACGCAGAATAGGAGATGGCGACGTTCCCTGTAGAGGCTGCAACCATCTCCGTAATGCCGGCCTCCTTTAGGGCTGCGATTGTGACCGCTGCCTGGCGATCCTTGAAGGAGCCGGTTGGCCCTTGGCGCTCATCCTTGATGAAGAGGTTGGGGCAACCGAGCATCATCCCAAGATTCACAGCAGGGATAAGGGGGGTGCCGCCTTCGCCAAGCTTCAAATTCAGATTGGGATTACGGATCGGCAACAGTTCATGGTAGCGCCAGAGGTCAAAAGGTCGTAAAGACACCTGCTGGACGAAGTTGGAGGCGATGGCCGGGTAATCATACAGCGCCTCCCGCCACTGACTGTTGCAGCGGGGACAGTTAATGGAATTGGGGAAGTATTCTGCGAAATGACCGCAGTCTCTGCATTTGATGGTGAAGGCCACGTTGCCTTAATCTCCTTCACCAGATCTGAGACGGGCAAGGGCTTTTTCAATGGAGGCGATAAGCTCTGTCCCGCTCAGGGTGCTCTTTTTCACCAACTCGCGCCCAAATTCGCCAAGCAGCTGCTTCTGTTCGGGGGTCAGTTCGGCAGCGCTTACCACAAGAACGGGGATATCGCGAAGATCCTTACGGGCATGCATCTGTTGGAGGATCTGAAAGCCATCCATTTCTGGCATGAAGAGGTCCAACACCACGGCCTGGGGAGGGTGGGTCTTGAGTATCTCCCAGCCCCGCGGACCGCCCTGTGCGAGAATGGGTTTGTAGCTACCTTGGTCATTTAGCATCCTGCCCATGAGGTTCAAATCGTTGAGATCATCGTCGATTACCAGGACCTCATGGATCGAATCGTTTGAGTTAAGGCGATCCAGGGCGCGGATCAGATCCTCTTCGAGGATAGGCTTGACAAGATAATCTGCGGCACCGAGACTAAAGCCGCGCTCCTGCTCTTCGATGATACTGCAGATCATGACGGGAATGTCGCGGGTCTCAGAATTCGACTTGAGAGCAGCAAGTACCTGCCAGCCATCTATGCCGGGCATCATGATATCAAGCGTCACGGCAAAAGGCTTTAACTCTGCTA
>CAYMQX010000258.1:0-4890 GCA_964392495.1 uncultured Anaerolineaceae bacterium | reverse complement strand
CAGGCGGGGTTTGCGGCTTTCCTCCCTGGGAGCGGACAGGTCGGGAGCGCGCCCTGCGATCCACCCCAGGATCTGCTTCGAGCGCGGCGGGTCCTGCCGGAAGGCGGCGAAGCGTTCCTTGTAAAGTGAATCGAGCGAACCGATCATCTTCTGCAGCGAATAGTTTTCCGAGCGCTCACGCGCCAGTTGGCCCATCTGCTCGCACAAAGGCTCATCGTTCAACAGGCGCAGGACGCGCTCAGCCATCATTTCAGGCTCCCGCGGGGTCACCAGGAAGCCCGTCTCCCCCTCCTTCACCACGTCCCGGGCGCCATCCACATCGTTGGCGACGATGGGTTTGCCCGCGCTCATTGCTTCCATGAACGCCAGGGGCAGCCCCTCCCACAAAGAGCTCATCGCCGTGATGGTGACCAGCGGCAGGATGCGGGCCACATCGTCCCGGAAACCGGGGAGCAGGAATTTCCCCTGCAGGCCAAGCTCCTCGATCAGCTTCTCGCAATCCGGGCGCAGGTTCCCATCCCCTACCACCAGGAACTGCACGTTCGGATGGGACTTCACCACGATGGCCGCCGCGCGGATCAAGTCCAGTGGGTTTTTCTGCTCGTCCAGCCGCCCCACCATGCCCACCACCTTGCTGTTCGGGGTCAATCCAAGCTCGGCCCGCAGTCTCTTCTCCGAGACCCTGCGGCGGAATTTCTCAAGATCGATCCCATTGTGGATCAGCGTGAATTTCTCTTCCTTCCCGATGCCCTGATCGAAACCCTTGCGGATATCAGGCTCGGCTACGGTGATGATGCGGTCTGTAAAGCTGGCGCAGATGCGTTCCAGCATCACATAGATCCACTTGGTCCAGCGTGACATCCCCGTATGCAGTGCCCATCCGTGCACATGGTGGAGGATGACCGGCACCCCCGCTGCCAGCGCTGCGAACCGGCCCACGATACCGGCAACCGAAGAATGCGTATGGACAATATCATATTCGCCGCGCACCATGAGCTTGTAGAGCTCACGGATGGCTTTGAAATTCGCAAACGGGTTGATGCGGTTGACCAGGCTGGGCACAACGCGTGTGGGTACGCCCATCTCAAAGGCGCGATGCGTGACATCGTTCCGCCCCGGCGGTATGGGCCCCGTGATCAGCTCCACCTCAAATTCGGGGTTGGAGCGCAGGTGCCGGGCAATATCCAGCACAACATTGGTGGCGCCGCCGGTCGCCAGCCCGGTGATGACCAGCAGCACACGGATGCTGCGCGTCCCCGTCTGCACGGCCTCCGTATAGGCGGTTGAATTAAGACTGTCACCGATAAGTTTCATTTTCTCCTCCTCGTTTACACAAAGAAAGCTCGATCATGAACGGCGGGAGCGATGGAAGGCACTGGGGCGGCTGAGGTCGCCGCGCTTCCTGACAGAAGGATCGGATGGATCAAAGCAGGCTCCAGATCGCCTGCTTGACTTCCATCAGGGTCTTGTCAAACGGCTGGTCGGTATTAATCGCCACCACGCGGGTCCTCTCAAAGTACAGGCGAGTGCTGCGGGAATGGCGCTGCCGCACATAATCCTCGGGCTCCTTTTTGGAGCGGTTGGCATTCCGGGTCAGGGTGATTTCCAGCGGCGCGCTCAAATAAACGACCAGGTCCGGGGGCGGGATCTCACGGTACCAGCGGGCTTCCAGCCGGGCCAATCGGTGGCGCAGCGAGCTGCCTCCGGCCTCCGCCAGCGGAGTTAATTGAGGGCTGTCCGGCGCACCCGCTTTTGCGGAAGGGTAACGATCGCACAATACCAGCACACCATTGGCTGCCTGCTTGAACGACTTCAGCAGCAGCGTCCGCCGGTCAAAGGCCAGCAGTGCCGCGCGCAGGACAAAGATGAAAGGGTAGGAACTGCGCGATTGCTGTTCCGCGGCTTCCTTCGCATACTGGGCCTCCAGCCGGCTTGAGCGTGATCCCGGGAGCAGCGAGCGCAGCATGGGCAGGAACAAGTTGGGGAGAAAGGTCAGCGCCGTGGAGGCCGGTTTCCCTGCATGGACCTGCTCTACTGCAAAATGCTCTCCCAGCCAGCCGCGCATCTCGTTCAGCAGGGTGGATTTCCCCGTGGCCTCCGAGCCCACAAAGGCGATCACCGCACCGCCGGAGCGCAGTGCCAACTCCTTATGCGATTTTGTCAGGCGGCGCCGGACCATGTCCGCGAACTTGCGCAGCGAGTCGACCATGACGCGCCCTGCAGAATATCGGGCATAGCTCTTAAGCTGCGAACGCAGCTTCAGGCCCAGGCCGATCCGGCGCGGGAGCGGTGCCGGCGACTCGATCGCGGCTGTGCAGGCGGTGAAGAGATCGGCATCCACCGTCGGGAGCCAGTCTGCCAGGTATCCCAGTGTCTCCTCCAGGGAACCCCCCTCTCGCAGCCAGGCGATCTCCTGTTTCACCTGTTTCCAGTAGCGCCCCACCAGCAGGAGTTCCACCACAGAGGTATGTTTCAGCATGATGCGCAGGACAAAGACGATCAGCTCCACGCTTTTCAGCGGCACGCGCAGACCGCTCTCCAGGCGGGTGTTTTCCAGCAGCAGCGTTTCGATGGGCAGCCGGTAGTTCTTCACCAGGCTGTCCCCGGTGATGACGCGGTAATAAGCGTGTACGTGCACCAGCACTCCGCTGTCTTCATCCAGCGCGAAATAATGTTCAATGGATGGAAAAGCGGGAGCATCCTTGTCGGAGGACGGGCGAAAGCCCAGGTTCATCAGGATCTGCCGGAAGCGGGGAGCCTCTTCGCGATGCACCAGTACGTCAATATCGCTCTGCCCTGCCAGCGATTGTGAAAGTGCCAGGTTGCTTTTCCAGTGGCAGTAGCGCACGCCGCTCTCATGCAGTTCCTCGATGAGGCGTTCCACCTTGCCCATCTTTTTTATGCTCGCTTTCGGGGTCAGTTCCAGGATCGATTCAGACACGCTCAGCCTTCCGTTTCATTTGTGTAATCCTCTGGGACACCTGCTCGGCAGCCTGCCCCAGTCCGCCTTCGGGTGCATCGCAGTTCTCCACCACGAGCAGCCTTGTCCGGATATTCTCTGCCTGTACCAGCCGGTCGAACATGTCCACCGCCCGGCTGATATGCCTTCGCACCATCCCCGGCTCACGTGAGCGCATCTCTCTGGGAGGATCACGCCGGGCCAGCGAACGCCGTACCAGGCTTTCCAGAGGAGCTTTCACGTACACCACCAGGTCCGGGAGGGGGACAAGGCTTGCAAACCCGGCGATCTCTTCTGGTGTGTAGTCCTCCCCGGAGAAGACGAAAATATTATGGGCCGCCAGCAGCGTCCCCTCATCCACCAGCACCACCGGCTTTGCATCCCTGCGGAGCAATATCTCGTACACGCCCACTTTTCGCTCCAGGCTGCGCAGGTTGTTGAGGGTGAATATCGAAAAGCGGGCCTGGCGCTTCAACATGCTAAGTGCATAGCTGAGGAATTTTCGGTTGCGTCCCAGGGAGGCCAGAAAGTACGGGAGACCCACCGCCTCCTGGATCAGGTTGCGGATCGAGGAATTTGACACCCCTCGGAGCCCCAGCGGAGCGGAGACCTGCTCATAAGCGCTGCGGACCTCCACCTGTTTTTCCAGCCTCTGGCGCACCTCCGCGATCAGGGTCGTCTTCCCGGCCCCGGTGCTGCCGATGAATTCAACGATCAAGAAGGATTCTCCAGGGGCGAAGGGAAGAGTGTCCCGCTCACCTGCGAGTAGATCCCGGCGTAGCGGGCGTGCATGGCGGTCATGCTGAAGCGCTCCTGCACCAGTTTGCGGCATTTGCGTCCGATGGCTTTGCGCTCCTCCGCACTCATGGCCCCGAACCGGCGCATCTCACGTGCGAAGCCATCCGCATCCTCCGGGTCCACCAGTGGGATAAAGTCCACCGACTCGGCGATCTCGCGGTGCGGCGGGATATCGGAAAGCACCACCGGGCAGCCGCAGGCCATGGCCTCCATGACCGAGAGCGGCAGCCCTTCGCCGCGGGAAGTGGAAACATACAGGTCGGCATTGAGCAGGTGATCGAAGACGGTCTCTCGCGGGATCAGTCCGGTAAACTCGACCTGCTCCTGGATCCCCAAAGTCTGTGCCTTCTCGGTCATCGCGGGGCGCAGCGTCCCCTCTCCGATCCACATCAGCCGGCTTTTCGGCCAGTCAGCTTTTCCGAAGGCATCCAGAAGCCCCAGTGGGTTCTTGATGGCCGCCATACGTCCAATGGACACCATCGTAAAAGAGTCCGTTGCAGCCGCAGCCGGGGTATGGCGGGCAGCGATGCGGTCGATGCGCTCGATATCCGGCCCGTTCTGGGAGTAGGTCAAGCGCTTGCCTGCCAGCATTTTATAGACAGGAGGAAAGCTCTCATAGCTGGCCCTGCTGCAGCAGACTACCCCCCGAAAACCTGCGAACACCGGCAGGAAGAGCAGCCTGTTTCGAACCTTGTAGTTCTGATAGCTGTCATGCACCGTAATGACCGTTGCAGGCGTGTTCCTCTTTTGAAAGGGCGCGGCCAGCAGGAACAGCAGCCCCAGGTGCGGAGAATGAACGTGGATGACATCATAGCTGCGGTCCTGCAGGGCCGCCTTCAGTACCTGGAAGAACCCCGGCACCGAACCATTCCCTTCGAATACGCGGATCGCAGCCGGCGGGGTCAGGTCACCCTTGAAGTAGGTGCATATTGCAATGTTGCGCGCCTCGGCCCACGGCAGACAGTGCTCATTATAGGGAGCGCTCGTCTCTTTGACCGCCAGGATGATATGCAGGATGCTCAACTTTTCGCGATTGTCCATCACGTGGATTCTCTCCATGTCCGGTCGGGGGTTCAATTTCTCCAGGCGCTCAGGTCGATCTGCATCGTCCGCTCCAGTTCGTCGAACTCGGC
>CAYMQX010000257.1:0-4920 GCA_964392495.1 uncultured Anaerolineaceae bacterium | reverse complement strand
GAGGCCCGTGAGGCAGGCCGGTGCTTTCAGCAAGGCAGAGCGCCGCGGCAATGCCAATGCCGTTATCCGCGCCCAGGGTGGAATGAGGGGCAACGATCCAGTCAGCTTCGCGGCGGACCTCGATATGACCGGCGGCGGGATCGGAAGCGGTGTTTTCGAGGCGCACGCACACCATATCCAGATGGGCTTGCAGCGCGACCGTCCGGGAGGAAGTCAGGCCGGAAGAAGCGGGGACGTACACGCAGAGGTTCCCGGCGGCATCGCGGCGGCAGGCAAAGCCCAGGCGATCCGCCCAGCGGGCGATCCATTCGGCAATGCCGGCCTCCTGGCCGGAGGGCCGGGGAATTTCGGTGATCTGCGAGAAGCAGTCCCACAGGGAAGCGGGCTCGAGGCCGGACAAGGCAGGTTTGGATGACATGGAAAAATGATACCACCGCCGCCGGGGATATCGCGGAGGCGGCACAGGCTCCGATCGGCTGGGCTCCCATCCCTTTTAACGGAACACAACCTCCACGCCACCGGCCTCGAGAAAACGAGCGAGTCCCTGCGCCTCTACGTGGATCAGGGCCGTGACACGCCGCGGAAGCGGCTCAAACCCGGACACCTGGAGGACAAGCCGGTCTCCTCTGCGATCATAGGACCAGACTGCGGCAGCCCGGCCATCCACGAGGACCACCGGGGAGACCCATCCCTGCGGGCGGAAGATTTTTGGGCGATGTTGAAGGGCGGCCAGATGTCCGCGCTCCTTGTGACCGAGGAGATAGGAATCAAAGTAGGGCAGCAGACGCACGAGCGGACTTTCAAATGCGGCGCCCGCAAGCTCATCCAAATCGTCTCGAAGCACGAAAGCCTCCGCGCCATCCAACTGAACCAGGGCAAGACCGGCTTGTGCGCGTCCCCAGATGGTGCGCGCCTCGGTCAGCCCGATGCCCGACCACATGGAAAAGTCCGTGGGGGTGGCCGGGCCGAAGGCGCGCAGGTAGGCGCGCAGAAGCAGATCCTCGGCCTGCTGCACCGGCAGATCCCGCCAATGCGGGATCCAGGCATCGGCGCGGACGAAGGTCGGTTCGCTGCCGCGGGGCGGGCCATAGCAGACCACGCCGCGGGCGGCGGCAAGGTGCAGCAGGTCCACGACCGGGTAGGTCAGATGGCCGACCGGGACCGCTGCGATGCGGGAGCGGCGCCCCCATCCGCCTCCGTGGACCGCCCGGCTTTGCAGGCCCAGCCTCCGGCTCACACGCGCGGCGATCTCGGGCCGGGTAAGGGGCTCCTCCAGCGTCTCGAGGGCGGCCTCGATGGCTGCATCAATGTCGCGATCGGGGACGCCCTTGCCGCGCGCCCAGCGGATCTCCTTCTCAGCGCGGCGCGAGGTCCCGCGCACATAGACCGCCAGCTGCCGGGAGGGGACCAGGAAGAGCGTACGGCGCATGCAGGAGGCCTTGACAAGGCTGCGTGCCTCGAAGGCCTTTTCGATCTCCGCGATCTGCAGCCCCGGGGCTCTCGTCCAGAGCGAGATCTGCGCCGCGGAGAGCAATTGCGCCTGCGCGCAGCCCATGGCATCCAGGATCGATGGAAGGGCCGCGGCGGGGGCGCGCTCCAAGAGGTGATGCCTGGCAAGGCGGAAGGCGTTCACCTGCTTCCAGGTCAGGGATGATTGCGGGCGGGCATGGGAGGACATTCCGGAATTATAGACGCAAATAAAGTCGGAAGGCGGCCTCTATTGAGATATTAAAAGGATGGAAAAGAGCCGGGCAAAGAGGCCCGGCTCTTCTTGTCCTCATTTCATCAGAACCTATGGCGCGATCGGAGCGGGTGAGACATCGCGCAGATCGATGATCGGCGAGGTGGCATTCCCGGTGATGATCCATTTGCTGTTCTGGCTCAATTCCTGGGCCAGCAGCACCTGGATGTACTGTTCTGCAAGCGGTCCCTTCCCCTCCAGCTCCTGGAGAATGCGTTTGATCGCATCGGCCTTGGCCTCCGCCAGGCGGGTGATCTGGTAGGCATCGCCCTCGGCCTTCTTCTGCGCGGTGTAGAACTGGCTGTCCGCCAGGGTATGCTGTTGGGCGGCATCGGCGGCAGCCTGCTCCTGGCGCTGGACCGCCACCATGCGATCCTTGATGGCATCGACCACCTCGGAAGGCGGCGAGGCGCTCTGGATCTGCACAAGGATGAACTTCACGCCGTACTGGTCCTCCCTTTCCTGGAGGACCTTCATCACTTCTTCGTTGATGGCGGCGCGGCTGTGCAGCACATCATCCATGTGGCGGGTATTGACCACATCCCTGAGCGTCCCCCGGACAAAGCCGGACACGATGGCGTCGGGGTCCAGCACCTCCAGTTGGTAGCGGACGGGGTCGATCACCCGGTAGGTATAGAGCAGTGAGACATCCATGGTCACGTCGTCAGCGGTCATGGCGGCCAGTTGATCGATGGTCCCCGAGCGCTCGATGACGATCACCTGGATGACCGTATCCACGAACGGGATCTGGATGTGCCAGCCGGGTTCATCAAGGCCCACAAAGCGCCCGCCCCGCAGGTGCAGGCCGCGCTCATAGGGCCGTACCTTGTAGATGGCGGCGCGCGCCAGCGAAAAGAGCGTGCCGCCGACCAGCAGCACAATGATGATGAGCAGGGCATTCCTGTAGAGCCTGTCAAGGCAGCCCTGGGCCAGGCCGCCGCGTGCCTGGTGCGCGGCATCTGAATCGATCCGGTTCTGTTCTGGCATGAATCCCTCCCTGTCGAATGAAAAAAAGATGTGCGTTGAGAATTTACAATAAAAAGCCCCCGAAAGACCCCTAAAATATATATGTCGTACAACGACATATTAGCACGAATATATCTCCATGTCAATTAGAAAACGCGGGAGGCACCGACTATTTGCGCTTTGCCGTGTTTTTGGGCTTTGCCAGGACTTCCCTCACCCGAAATTGCACGATCTTGACCATGAGCTCGTATGGGATTGGCCGATCGAACGGAAACTGCACCGAGCCTTTGGCGCCCTTATAGATGGAGAGCTCCTTCTTGAACTTTACGATCGCGGAGGGCGTGGGATAGAACCCGATATGATGCGCGAAAGCCGCAAAATGCACCAGGTTCCCGTTCAGGGTGAAGGTGGGGATGCCGTATTTCATGGCCTCCTGTGAACCGGGTGCGTTCTCACGGATGAGGGTCCGGATCTTTTGAAGGATGGCCTGTACCTCCTCCGGAAAGCCGGAGATATATTCGTCCATGGTTTTCACTGTGCCGGATGGCATATCTTCTCCTTTGGGCCGGCGGGCAAACTATCGTGTATTTTTCCAGGACCTCATCGATGGGCCATGATAACCTGAAAAAAATACGGGGCAGACTGAATGGCCCGCCCCGTTTCCAACGCCAGACTCCCGTTCTATGGATGGAGGTTCCGGGCAGCCACGAAGCTCAACCCGTTCTTCGTAAGGTCGCGGGCGGTGTGGTTGAGGGCATCGAACTTGTCCAGGAAGTTGAGCTGCAGGCAGTCCCAATCGCCGCTGGCGATGACCTCCTGCTTTTCGCGGAAGTAGTCCAGGATATCGGAGGGGTGCGCATGACCCGGTTCCACTTCCGGATCACCGCCCTCGTGCTTGGCCGAGATGTTGGGCACATGCGTGGCAAGCTGCACAAGCTCTTCGCGGCGGTCATAGGGCTGGCGCACGATGCTCTTCCAGGTCTCGGTGATGTGGTGCTCGAAGCGCACGACCTGTTCGAACCCCAGCGCCCTGCGCACCTCGGAGGAGATCTCCAGGGTCTGGTTGTCCACCGAGTTGCTCCAGTTGAAACCGATGAGAGGCGTGGTGCCGTCCTCGCGCGAGAACAGCTTGGCGGCCATCAGGATCCAGGAGGCGTGATAGGGATTGTCGCTGCCGAAGAACACCGAGATCTTGAACTCGATATCCACGCCCAGGCGGTGAAGCAGGAAGCCCAGCAGGATGGTGCCTGCATTGAAGTTCAAGACCTGCTGTACGCCGTAAGTGGTGTAGTAATACAGGAACTCATCCAGCCAGCGCAGGGCATGGTCGTTGGGCTGGCCGATGCCACCGAAGTAACCGGTGATCGTCTCCGGCCCGTTCAGGTGGATATTGGAGCCGTCGGTCCCCTTGGTGTCGAGCGTCTCGACATAGCTGGCCCCGATAATCTGCATGGCTGCGGCAATGGCCGGGAGATCACCGTCGGCTTCCTGTTCCTTCATTTTGCGGACTTTGATCCAGCGCCCGGGCATCAGGGACCTTTCCGCGATGGCCTTGTGCGCGGCCGCGATCACCCAGGGGAAGTATTGCAGCGCGCTGATCTCAAGCGTGACCGCGGAGTCATCCTTGAAGTGGGTGGAGTCCGCGGCCCCGCCCAGCACGCTGCGGCGGTAATCAGCAACATTCACAAATGCGCCCCTGTCGCGCTGATCGGCCAACCACTGGAGGTCGGACAGGTATTCGGGCTTAATGGCTTTGACGGCCTCCAACAGCGCGGGGAGATGGCGTGCCTCGCGCGCGCGGGCGTTGATCTCCTCCGGGGTGCCGTATTTGGCGACCACCGCGAGCATGTCGTTCATCACGCGGCTGTCCGGGCTGAGCAGCAGGTCGTTGAGGGCCTCCAGCCGCCCGGCCGGGATCTGGAGGCGGGTTCGCAGGTCGGTCATGCAGGTCTCCCTTCTCAGGCTCTCTCAAGCTCAGGCTCGATCATTTTCAACAGCTCGTCAAATTCCTCGTCCGGCATACCGAACCAGTTCTCGGGGGCGGGGAAGGTCCTGCCGGTGACATCCCTGACGTAGTCACTCAGGCCTTCAGAGATGACCGCGCCGGCGTTGGCAAAGACCCTGGCCATGCGTGGCTTGAAGCGCGGGTACAGCCCAATGGCATCATGATAGATCAGCAACTGGCCGTGGGCGTGCGGCCCCGAACCGAGGGA
>CAYMQX010000256.1:2154-4924 GCA_964392495.1 uncultured Anaerolineaceae bacterium | reverse complement strand
GCGTGGCCCCGGGGTGGGGGCAGTGGAAAGGGGGCCGCCTCCCGCAAGGATCGGCTCGAAGAGCGGCAGCAGTCCCGGCTTCAGGTGCGCGGCGCTGCGTGGAAAATCGCGCCGGGCCGATTGCACGGCCAATGCCAGCGCCTGCCGCGCGACGGCATACGACAGGGCTTGGTCTTCCATTGTGGCTGCGATGCTGGCAGGGTACAGGCTCTTTTGATGGAGGTAATCGTGCAATTGGGCAGGCGGAAGGTCCACCGGGGACCATGCCAGAATGTTTTCGAGAGTGGTATAGCCCAGCAGTCCACTGAGGCTTTCGCCCAGGCCGAATTGAGGATAGATGCCCAGTGTGGAGTGCTGTTTGAATCCGGCCGCGAGGGTGGCCGCCGAAGCGCCCAGGTCCACCGCCAGGATCCCCTTGCTCGAGCCGTAGACCTTGCTGAGGAAGCGCATCATCCTGCCGATGGCGTACCCGGTGGGAAGCATGTGCCCATGTGACCAGCCGTCCAAAATGTCCACACCAGCGAGCTGCCTGCGGCGGATGTCGATGTAGAGGCGTGCCAGTTCGCGGGCTGCGGGATCCAGATCCTCGGTGTCGAGGGTGGGGCGCACGTTGGGACTGATGGAGAGCGAAGTGACTTTGTTGGCCAACAGGTCGCGCACCTCGGCCTCCATGGCCTGGTTACCCGCAAAGAGGAAAAAGGGCCGCTGTTCCACCGGCATCAGATAGCTGGCAAGGCCGATGGGTTCCAGCATCTTCTGGAGGGAACGTGAAGCCCCTCCGTCTGTACCGCCGGTCATGACGACGATATCAGGATGCAGCCGCAGCATGGAATCGATCAGCTCGTCAGAGCGGCGGTGATCCTGCAGGCTGGTATGGTCCACCACACGGGCATAGACCGTCTCCACGAGACGCCGCGCCGATTCCAGCGAAGCCTCCGGCAGCAGCCCTGCCACCAGTGCCCGCAGGGCGGGTCCGGCAGAGAGGGTTACCACCAGGTGTTCCACGCCGGAGCCATCCTCCTGGGCGGGTGTGATCAGGTCACCGTCCGGGTCCACGAGGGGGCAGCCGGTGACGGCCTCCAACTGGTGCAGCGCGCTGCGCACACCCTCCAGAATGTTCTTGTAGGGAGCCTCTGCCGTGGTGGGAGCCTGGGCTGCAGAGACCAGGCGGTATTCGCCTTCAACCACGTCGAACAACACAGCCCGCGTGGTGGCTGCGCCGATATCCACTGCCAGAAGAGAGTCGCCTTGGATGACTGAGGGCATGGTTTATTAGAAGAAGGAAAAGAAATTGAACAAGGATGTGAGCCGTTCCACGAAAGCGGCAAGGGAGGCCAGAAGCACCCCTGCAAAAAGCGCTCCCAGCGTGATGGCGATGAAGATGCGTCCCACCCAGGCCAGCGCCTCCAGGATGCGGAAACGGCGGATGGAGCCATCCGGGAGGGTCTGTGCCCCAAAATGGAAATAAGCCAGCGTGGTGATGGTTCCGATCAGGATAAAGGTCCCACTCCACAGCCCCTCCAGCGGGCTGGCATATCTGCCAAGTTCATAGGCATCCATGGCGGCCAGGGCCTGTGGGATGAGGGTACCGATGACCGCGCCACCCACGGTCACGGCCGCACTGACGCCGGCCAGGAAAGCCACCGCCGGGGTCCCCAGGAAACTCAGGCGCGGCCAGGATTTCATGAGCAGCAGCCCCGACAGGATGAGCGGGATGGCGAGCACCGCGCGCTCCATCGTGGAGCCGGTGGAAAGAGGCAAGAGCAGGCGGGGATAGATCACCTGCCACATGGCTACCGCGGCGACATATCCTGCGGACGCGCCTATAAAGATGTAGGTGCCAATGCGGAAGAGAGGGTTATCTCCCAGCAGATAGCTGAAGATCAGGATGGTGAACAGGAAGGCCAGGGCACCGGTGATGAGATCCAGAGTTGGCATGTTATCCAGCCTCCGCCGGGGACTGGTCGCGCAGAGCGGCAATCAGGTTCCAGGCAGCGCCGACCGCGATGAGTATCACGGTCAGGGCCAGCCCGAGGTTGAAGGCATCCCAGTAGCGGCGCGCCAGGCCGGGACGTCCGGCATTGTTCTGCTCCAGCACGGCAGCATCGAAGAGGCCGCTGACAAGACCGTTGATCTGCCCGGAACTGTAGTAGGGCTGAAGCATGGGACCGGCTTGCGCACTGGAAATCACGACAAAGGCCCTGCCGGTATACCAGGGCGGACCAGCCTGCTCGATCCAGGTGCGGCCGCCCTCCAGGCTGTCGGTGATGACCAGGATGGCGGAGTATTCAGAGTATGTCCCCACTCCCCGGCCTACCGGAGTGGAATCGGCGCCCAAGGGCATGGCCGCCGCGGGATTCTGAACAAAGCTGCGCACGCCACCCAGTCCGCCCGGCAGATAGCCCAGGTTGATGAGGTCCTGATAGGCGAGCGGCTGCAGCGGACCCGCAAAAAGGCGATCCGCCAGGGCTGTGCCTGTGGGCGAGGTGGACAGCAGAGTGAGGGCCGGATGACTGCGAATGATGATGTGGTCCAGCAGGGGAGCCGCCGCGGCCTCCATTTCACCGGCCAGGGAGGGCTCGTAGTCAAAGACCACCAACACCGGCGAACCCGGCGGGATGGATTCCACGGCCTGCACCGCGGCCATCGTCTCCGCGGACCAGCCCACCGGCAGAGGCAGAATCTGTGTGCCGGCGGCAGTTCCCAGCAGAAGAGCCAGGAACAGCAGAATCCCGATAGCCAGCCTTAATCCACGCTGCACGCTCATGCC
>CAYMQX010000256.1:0-2144 GCA_964392495.1 uncultured Anaerolineaceae bacterium | reverse complement strand
GTAGGGGTGGATCTCGGCCTGGAGGATCTGCTCGAGCAGCGCGCCGTGGTTCTGCTGTTCTGTGGAAGCGTCGAGCTTCATGGATTGGGCCTGCGGGCGCCGGGCAGGGTTGAGGTAAGGAAGCGAAGGCAGGATGCCGTGAAGCCCTGCCAGAGGTCCCTGGGTTTCCAGGGTCTCTTCCCCTTCTGCGGGCGCGGGGGCTGAGGCCTCCACCGGGCGCATGGCCTGGACCCAGGATGGGAGATTGGCAGGCGTGAGCGATTCTGCAGGTTCCGTGGGTGATGGCCGTGTGCTGGAGGCTGCGGTTTCCCGGCCTGAGGAAGAAGCTGTCTCCGAGAGCCAGTCGGGCATGGGAGTAAAAAGTGAATCGAGGCCGCCGGAAGGAAGCTCCGCAGCAGGCAGCGCGGGAAGGGGCAGGTCGTCTGGGATCTCGGCAGGGGTTTCTTCCAGGGCGGGCAGGTTGGACAGCCAGCCCGGCGCACCGGATGGTTCGAGCGGTTCCGGCGCCTCTTTATCGGTCGATCCCTCGGCCGGGCCGGAGAGCCAATCGGGCAGCGCCTCTTCCGCCGCGGGTAAAGGTTCCGCCGCAGTCGGCTCCAGATTGGCCGGTTTCATCCAATCGGGGAGTTCAACCTGTTCATCGGGAACAGCCAGGCTGCCTGGAGCGGCATCTTTGAGCCAGGCGGGAAGTTCAATGTCATCAAGGGGTGAGACTGGCAGGGTTTTGGAATCGGAGGGAGCAGGAGCCTCCGTACTGGCCTGGGTAAACCAGTCGGGTTCCTCGGTCAGGGCGGAGGTGGGTGGTTCTTCCCGGGTGGGGGGTTCCGGAGATCTTATGGTTTTCAGCCAGTCGAGCTCACCTGTATCCTCAGGTGGGGAAATGACGGCTCCATCAAAAGCAGGTGTGGATTTATCAAGCTCGGGTGGCGCGGACTTCTCCTGCATCTCTCTTAACCAGGCAAAATTCCCGGCGTCTTCAGCAGGCGATTTGGTGGGAATGGATGGAACTTCAGGCCAGGTTTCATCCGGGGTCCACTCGGAAGGTGAAGGTGAAAGGGACTGTATTTCTTCTTCATCCGAAAGATGGGATGTGTCCCTAAGCTCCTTCAGCCAATCGGGCAGTTCCACAGGCGTAAGCTGATCGGCAGATGCAGAAATTTCACCTGCTTCCGAGATGGAACTTCCTGGAATATCTGTTTCTTCGGTGAATAATGCGGAGGCTGTGCCTGGCTCAGGAGTTCCGGCTGCGGGCCCCAACTCTTTCAGCCAATCCGGTACACTGGTCCCTCCGGGGGGAGAGACGGATGGAGGCGTATCTTCTGCACCGGTCAGCCAGGAAGGAAGCCCGGTGTCCTGATCCTCCGTCCCGGACGGGGTGGGCGTTTTGGGTGTGAGCCTGTCCAACCAATCGAGATCGGTATTTTCGGGGGATTCTGGCGGTGAGGCCGGAGGTGGAGGCGAGGGGGGTTCGGTCGCCTGCCTGAACCAATCCTTAAGATCTTCTTCGAACGGTTTTTGAGGTTCGGGCTTGGAGAACTCCGGGAACTGCTCAGCCTCGTCGGAGGCGCCGGTAAAGTCTGGAGCGGCTGGAAGCTCAGGTCCGCTAAAATCACTCAATTCCACCCGGCGCGAACCGGGCGGCTCGGAGGGTTCCTTCCTGGTGCTCCGGGTCCCTGTAACGTTTGCCAGCCAATCGGGGATATCGGCTTCCTCATCCTCCGTCTGGGCCTTCAACCCGGCAAGCAAATCCTCCCCCACTCCAAAGGGATGGGTGCCCTTTTTGGGAGGTTCGGAAATCTCGTTTTCGCCAGCCTGGCGGGATTTCTCGCGCGCATCCCGCAGCCAGTCCGGCAGGATGGGTTCCAATTCGGAGGTGTGTTTCTTGACAGGGGGCTGTCCCGGCTGGATGGGAGAATGGAGCGAGGATCCACAGTTGGTGCAGGATTCGACTTCAGGCGGGTTGGCCTGCCCGCAGACCGGGCAGATCAGTTCGTCCATTATTTACCCCCGTAAGGACGGTCTAACCCGAGCAGGACGCGCAGACCGGTGGTAAGGCTGCCCAAAGCCACGCCGATCAGGATACCGCGGGCTCCACCCATCGAAAGTACCTGGTTGATCCAGGGCCGAAACGTATCACCCAGCAG
>CAYMQX010000255.1:0-4937 GCA_964392495.1 uncultured Anaerolineaceae bacterium | reverse complement strand
ACCATATGATCACCCACAACCTGCAGGACCAGGCATTCCTGGATACCTACACGTTGGGATTTGACAAGGATCATATGCCCGAAGGCATCGACCCCAAGGAGAACTTCAAGGATTACGTCCTGGGCACCTACGATAAGATCCCCAAGACACCTGAATGGGCTTCCGAGATCTGCGGAACCTCGCCGGAACTGATCCGCCATTTTGCTGAGGAAGTAGCCACGACAAAACCGACGATCTTCCAGAGCTCCTGGTCGATTGCAAGGAATTACTACGCTCAGTCCATCTGTCAGGCATTCTTTACAGTTGGATGGATGACCGGAAATGTGGGCATCTCAGGAGGCGGCGTGGTAGTTAGCGGCCACAATGGCGCCAGCTACGGCGGACCCGCTCTCGTCTCCTCTGGCGGCAGCGGCTTGCCTGCTATTCCCAATCCCTTGGCCGGGGGTGTTCCTATGGGGTATGGATTTGCAAACCCCGAAAATACCGAATTCCAGGCCGTGGCTTACGAAGAAATGTGGGATGCCATTCTTAATAACGAGTACACGGCCACGGTGCGCGGCAAGATCCCATGCGATATCCGCATGATCTACCGCGTGCAGGAGGGCAATGGCGGCAATGCGATGAACCAGGCCTCTGGCATCGTAAAGGCGATCCAGGCCTACCGCAAACTTGATTTCGTGGTGGTCAGTGACATTGTCATGTCGACCACTGCCAAATATGCGGACGTTCTGCTGCCCAGCACCACCCCCTGGGAACAGGAGCCGGGCGGTTTCCTCTCCGGCAATCCAGAGATGGTTCAACAAGGTAACCGAACCTCTGTTCGAAGCCCGTGACTGCCAGTGGATCGAGCGCGAACTGGCGACGCGGCTTGACCTGAATCCGGATGATATATATCCCTTCAACCGGTATCAGCAGGCTTTCAATCAGATCTCCAAGGCAAAGGTGATCCTTCCCGATGCCTCCGGCTATGAGCCGCTGGTTACCATCACTGCGGCAGACATTGCAACTTGGGAAGTGGAAGGCGAGCCGCAGCAGGGCCGCATCACTCTGGCTGAATTAATGGAGAAAGGTATCTACCAGGTTCAGCGCTCAGTGGGTGACAAGTTCACTTTTATCCCCGGCCAGGCCTATCGTGAAGACCCGGTTGCCAATCCGGTCAAAACGGCCAGCGGCAAGCTGGAAATCCATTGCCAATCCCTCTCTGACCAAATCGCTCTTTATGGTCTGACCACCATCCCGCCCATTCCGCAATACCGCCCGCCCGTGGAAGGGATTGAAGATACCTATAGCGACTGGGAAAAACGGATCAAAGGCGATTTCCCGCTCCAGATCATGAACCCCCACAACTTCCGCAGAAGCCACTCTGTGTTCAATAATATTCCGCAGCTCCGGAAAGCCTTCCCGCAGGAATCCTGGATCAACCCGTTGGATGCCGAGAAACGCGGGATCAAAACCGGTGATACCATGCTCATCTCGAGCCGCTGGGGCAAGGTCCTGCGCCCTGCCTTCGTTACGGAACGAATCCTGCCTGGCGTGATCGCACTTGGCGAGGGAGCCTGGGTGGAAATGGATGAGACCCTGGGCATCGACAAGGCTGGGGCGACCAATATGCTTTGCGGCCCGCACTTGACCGGTCAGGGCGAGGAGCCCTGGAACACCTGCAATGTGCAGGTGGAAAAATGGACTGGGGCGCCTCTCGAACCGGACTACTTGTGGCCTCAGCGTATTCCGATCAAGGAGGTATAAGCCATGGCAAACCAAAAAGCTTTCTATTTTGACTCGAGTGCCTGCACTGGCTGCAAAGCCTGCCAAATCGCCTGTCAGGACAAGAACGATCTGCCGGCAGGATTGCTCTGGAGAAGAGTGTTCCATTATGGCGGTGGTACCTGGAGTTATCAGGGACGCACGATGGCGCCAAACAACCTCTTTGCCTATTCGGTCTCCTCGGCCTGCCAGCATTGTCAGGAGCCGATCTGCATGGAGGTATGCCCGGCGGCCGCCATTACCAAACGCGAGGATGGAATCGTCCTCATCGATGGAGACAAGTGCATTGGCTGCCGCTATTGTCAGTGGGCCTGCCCGTATGGCGCGCCTCAATACAATGAAGAGCTCAATGTGATGACCAAGTGCACATTCTGCAGCGATCTTCAGGATCAGGGGCTCAAACCGGCTTGCGTGGATGCCTGCGTTATGCGCTGCCTGGATTTCGGAGAGCTCGACGAACTCCGCCAGAAATATGGCAATCTGGACGCGATCGAACCCCTGCCGGTCAGTTCCATTACCCAGCCTGCGTTGGTGATCAAACCCCATAAGCATGCCCAACGCAGCGGGCAGGGCACTGGCAGAATCCAGAATCTGCCTGAGGAGATATAACATGAATGTTCATGATTGGGCGCTGGTTACTTTCACCATTCTGGTGCAGATGTGCGTGGGTGCCGTCTGGGTTTTGGGCATCATGCACTACTTTGCTGCCCGGAAATATGGCATGCAGACAGCCGACCGGCTGAGTGATTGGGCCTTGCTGGCCTTGGTGCCGGTCATCGCCCTAGCCTTTTTGGCTTCCCTCCTGCACTTGGGCAATCCATTGAACGCCTACCGGGCGGTCTCCAACCTGGGCAGTTCCTGGCTCAGCCGCGAGATATTCTTCGGCGTACTCTTCGCAGCGCTGACCACCGTATTTGCATTCATGCAATGGCGCAAAATGAGCACGTTTGCCCTGCGGAACGTGATCGCCTGGTTGGCGGCCCTGGCCGGATTGGTGCTTGTGTTCTGCATGTCCAACATCTATATGCTGAAATCCCAACCCGCATGGAATTCCTGGGCCACCCCCGTTTCCTTCTTTGCCACCACCTTTTTGCTGGGTTCTCTGGCAGTGGGAGCTGCATTTGTAGTGACCCATGCCAGGCTGCGAACCGGGACGGGTGCTGAAACGAAAAAGGAGAGCGAGCTGCTGCGTTCTGCCTTACGCTGGATCGCCATTGTGGCCATGGTCCTGGTGGGGATCGAGCTCGTAATTCTTCCCTTGTACCTTGCGACCCTGGCCAGTGGGGGCGCGACCGGGTTGGCGAGTGTCAAGCTGATGATCGGCTCCTTTAGTTGGATGTTGGCTCTTCGTATCATCCTGGGCTTTATCGGTGCCGGCATATTCGGGATGTTCCTGTTCCAGAATGCCGCGAGCGTGGGTCAGGAAAAGGTCTTGGCCAACCTGGCCATCGCTGCCTTTGTCACCGTTTTGGCAGCCGAGCTGCTGGGACGCGTGCTGTTCTACGCAACCCACCTTCGAGTAGGAGTGTAGGTTCGGACTGTGACCTGGTGAGACTGAATTGAGAACAAGGTGGGGAGGTATTGTGCCTCCCCACCTTGTTTCGGATAACCAACTCGTTTGCAAGATGGCGCTTCAGGAACTGCCAGAGGTTGATCAAATATGAAGATCAGATATTATTCGTTTTTAGCCCTGATTGTAGTGATCCTGGCCGCCCTGCCTTTTCTTTCTGCATCTGCCGGGGCCGGGGACTCAGGCATTATCAACATTGCCCCCACCGGTCAGGGGCGCGCTCACGAGGTGGGTTTTTCTCCGGATGGAAATGAACTTGCGGTGGCATCTTCCCTGGGCATCCACCTTTTCGACCTGCCGAGCCTGAAGCCAATCTACTTCATTCCCACCGATAGCTGGGTACGCGCGTTGGCATTCTCTCCAGATGGGAGTATGCTGGCAACCGGCTCTTACGACCCCGTGGTCCGGCTCTGGCGGACAAGGGATGGTTCCCTGCTCAGGGAAATGACGGGACATTCTGCCTGGGTTCGTGATCTGGCCTTCTCCCCCGATGGCAAATTGCTTGTAACTGCCTCGGATGACAATAGCGTTCGAGTCTGGAACATCTCCGAGGGTACTCTACTTTTCAATATTGAAAAAGGCGTTGATGGGGTAAGAACAGTTGCCTTTTCCCCCGATGGGACGATTCTTGCCACCGGGGGATTCGACCAGGTGATCCGGTTATGGCGGGTTTCAGACTGGAGCCTCCTCCGCGAATTAAAAGGCCATAAAGACTGGGTGCGTTCTCTGGCCTTCTCCCCCGATGGTCTCACGCTTGCGTCGGGAGCGTTCGACGCTACGGTCCGGCTTTGGCGTGTGGAGGATGGGGAATTGTTGGCCACCCGCGAAGAACACTCCTCCAGCGTGTTGAGCCTCGATTTCTCCCCGGATGGCAGCTTGCTGGCTTCCGGTTCAGTGGACAACACGGTGCGACTCTGGAAGATGCCGGAGATGGAACCCTATAAGCTTTTCCAGGGCCATACCGATTTTGTCTTCAGTGTGGCCTTCGCCCCGGATGGCAGGAGTCTCGCTTCCGGAGCGGTGGATAATACTGTGCAGTTCTGGGAGGTGCCCGGGTCTCCTGATGCCGGAGCGTATGACGAGGTCGCGACACCTTCCAATTGTAAAAGCTGCCATCATCCACGCGGATCAAAACTGGCGCCACGCGTGATCGAGCCTGCCTGTTCAGTCTGTCATGCAGGTGGAACGCTTTCGATGAATTGGTGCCCGGCTTTAACTCGTTCACCCGGCGATACGACCATGCATGTCCGACTGGAGCAGCAGGAATCATCCGGTTTTTTCCATCCCAGCATGTCGTCCACCATAATTATCAATTCACCTGGCAATGGAGAAGCTGTCTATGGGGAGTCTTCGATTTCCTACCCTCTTATGGTTACCGGCCGGGCATATACGCAGAAGCCCCTTTCAGACCTGAAGGTGGTCCTGGAAATCCTGACCAAAGACGGCCCATTACCCAGGATAGAAAAAAAACCTCTGCCTGACGGCTCCTTCTCGTTCCTCCTCGAAGGAAATCATGGGGCTACAGAGCCGGCCTCGTCCTTGCGCACTGGCATTAGTATTGCCGGTGAAGCTCCCTGTCTGATGTGCCTCACCGATAAATTTG
>CAYMQX010000254.1:0-4964 GCA_964392495.1 uncultured Anaerolineaceae bacterium | reverse complement strand
CTCACCCGGGCATCGGAGGGCGTTTCCGAATCGTTCAGGATGCAGGCACACGAGGCCATGACCAGTCTGCTCAACCGCACCCTGCGCGTTTCCGACGTCCCCGCCCACTATCAGGATGAATTCCTGATCCTCCTGCCATCCACCGATGATTCGGGTGCAAAGGCCGTGGCCGAACGAATCCTAGCCAGCTATCGGACCACGCAGAGCCTTTCCACGGGACGTCTCTCCACCAAACGTAACGCCTATCTGGGTCTCACCTGTCAGAACGGAGGATCGGTGCTGTCTGCCCAACAACTCCGGGCGGAGGCCGCCGCAGCCATGAGCGAGGCCCGCCTGCGCCAGTCCTACACCTATATCGCTTTCAGAGAGTTGACAGATAAATCTGTTGGAACTTAATGTTGAAACCTTGGAGGTCGGATGCCCTTCTACCACAGACTTGGCCAGGTGCCTCATAAACGTCACGTACAGTACCGCAAACCAGACGGGGGCCTTTACCGCGAAGAGCTGATGGGTCTGGAGGGGTTTTCTTCGCTCCAATCCATCCTTTACCATCATTTCCTGCCGCCTCGCGTAATGAAGACCGAGGACCTTGGCCCCTTAAAACCGGAGACTGTGGACTTCGGACCGATCCGTCACCGCGCCTTTAAAACCTCGGATGCACCGATCGGGAACGATCCGGTATCGGCCAAAATCCCTTTGCTGAGCAATCATGATGTGACCCTGGGCGTGGTGCGCGCTTCGCGCAGTATGGACTATTTCTATCGCAATGCCCAGTCTTATGAGACCTGGTGGGTCCATGAGGGCAGCGGTTTGCTTAAGACCCAATTTGGAAACCTGCGCTTCCGCCCCGGAGATTACATCGTGATCCCCTTCGGCACCACTTGGCAGATGATTCTCGATGGCGAACAGGCACGTTTCTTCACCATCGAGAATCCCTCCCAGATCGAGCCTCCCAGGCGTTATCGCAACAGCTACGGCCAGATGCTGGAGCACGCCCCGTACAGCGAGCGGGATGTCCGCCTGCCTGAAGATCTCGAATCCCACACTGAGCGCGGCGAGTTCGAGGTGCGCGTCAAGGTGCGCGACCGCCTCTCCCGTCACATCCTCGACCATCACCCCTTCGATGTGATCGGTTGGGATGGCTACCTGTATCCGTGGATCTTCAACATCGAGGACTTCGAGCCGATCACGGGCCGGGTGCATCAGCCGCCGCCTGTCCATCAAACCTTCGAAGGCCATAACTTTGTAGTTTGTTCGTTCGTGCCGCGTCTCTTCGATTATCATCCGGAGGCCATTCCGGCGCCCTACAATCATTCAAATGTAAATTCGGATGAGGTCATCTACTACGCCGAAGGCAATTTCATGTCCCGCAAGGGGATCGACCGCTGCGACATCAGCATGCACCCCTACGGGCTTCCGCATGGTCCCCAGCCCGGTATGACCGAGGCTTCCATTGGTCAAAAACAGACCTCCGAACTGGCCGTAATGGTGGATACTTTCTTCCCGCTCAATCTGACCACCCACGCTCTTGAGCTGGAAAATCCCGATTACATGGCAACCTGGTTGGAGGGGACCGGAGAATAATCGAAACCATCCCATGGGAGGGAGAATGAGACCTTTTATTACCTTGCTCGCCGCGTTTGCGTTGATGGGAGCATCGGCCTGCAGTCTGTCCGCCTCCACCCAGGCGCCTCCTCCGCAGATGCAGACCGCGGCAGCCTTGACCGTTGAGGTGGTTCTTTCCAGCACGCCTCAGAACCCACCTCAGAACACGCCTCAGAATTCCCCTCCTCCACCGACCGCCATGTCCACCATGACGAGTGGCCCCACATCCACAACCTCCCCGGGACCGGCCCAGCTCACGGTGGAGGATGTGACCAACTGTCGCAGCGGCCCCGGTACGGGCTACGAGCGCATCGCACAGATCCCCGGCGGCATGAAGGTGAATATTGTCGGTACCTATCCCGGTTACTGGCTGATACAAAGCGATTCCGGCATCTGCTGGATCACAATGGAATTCTCCACACCAACCGGAGACCTGGCCCGGGTCCCTACCGTCACCCAGCCAGCCACTCCCCCGGCTGGCTCACTCAAAGCCCCAAGCCTGGCACGTTATGACTACTTTTGCAACGGGCAGGACCAGATCGAGCTGAGCCTGCGCTGGACCGACAAATCCTCCAACGAGTCTGGGTATCGAATCTACATCAACGGGAAGGCCTTTACCGAGCTGCCCGCCGATACATCCCAGTATTCCCTGACCTTCGCCCGGGAGGGGAGCCAGAACGCCACATTCAGCATCGAGGCCTTCAATTCCGTGGGGACGGCCAGCACCTCGGTTGTGACAATATCCTGCTGAGGACCTGCCTGTATCTTCCATAATATCAAGACCTGACCCGCTCATGGAGCAGGTCAGGTCTTTTTTGCGGATCAAGGCTCAAGCCTTAAGATGTCTCGAATTGTTCCTTGGCCTTCTTGGATTGCTTGCCGCGCTCTTCCGTATCCAGGATGCGCTTTCTGATGCGGTAGGACTGTGGTGTGACCTCCAGCAGTTCATCATCGGAAAGATACTCAACTGCCTCATCCAGCGACATCTCACGCGGCGGTGTCAGGCGTATCTCCATGTCACCGCGCGAGGCGCGCACGTTGGTCAGGTGTTTCTTCTTTGCCACATTGATAGGAATATCCAGGCCGCGCGCCGCCTCCCCCACCACCATGCCTTCATACACTTCCACGCCCGGACCATAGAACAGGACCCCGCGCTCTTCTGCGGACTTGAGAGCATAGGCTGTTGTAGTCCCGGCCTCCCAGGCAATGATCGATCCGTTCGTGCGCATGGCCATTGGGCCGGCCATCTCATCATAACCGCTGAAGACTGTATTCATTACCCCCGCCCCGCGCGTCGACGTAAGGAACTGATAGCGAAATCCAAGCAGTCCGCGCGTCGGGACAATATAAACGATCCGCGTGGTGCCTTGACCAGAATCCTGCATATCCATCAATTGCCCGCGGCGGCTTCCAAGCATTTCAACAACGACACCCACTGTTTCTGTGCTGGTCTCGATATGGACCTCCTCGTACGGCTCCAAAAGAGCCCCGTCATCTGCCTTGTGGAAGATCACCTCAGGGCGCGAGACCTGGAACTCATAACCCTCTCGCCGCATGGTCTCGATGAGGATACCCAGGTGCAGTTCGCCGCGACCGCTGACCAGAAAATTCTCCGCCGATTCTGTCCCTTCGACGCGCAGAGCCACATTGGTACGCAGTTCATCAAAGAGACGTTCTCGAAGCTTGCGCGAGGTGCCCCATTTTCCCTCCCTCCCTGAAAAGGGTGAGGTATTTACCCCAAAGGTCATGCGCACCGTGGGCTCTTCCACTTTGATGGTGGGCAGAGCCACCGGATTGAGCGGGTCAGCCAATGTCTCGCCGATGCCAATGCCCTCCAGCCCGGCCAGGGATACGATCTCCCCGGCTGAGGCATCCTCCACTTCCACCTTGTTGAGGCCCTGGAAGGTATAAAGGTATCGGGCTGTCTCCGGGAGGTTCTGCCCGTCCGTGGTCAGGCGGGCAAGTTTCTGCCCGACCCGGATCTTTCCCGCAAAGAGGCGGCCCACCGCGGTCACCCCCCGATAGTCATCGTATCCGAGTGTTGTAACCAGCAGTTGAAGCGGTGCATCCGGATCCACCTTGGGAGCAGGGATCTGGTGAAGGATCACATCAAAGAGGGGCTGCAAGTCCGGCCCAAGCTCCGGGGTGATTCCCGCACGCCCGGCCGTCGCCTGTGCGTAAATGACCGGGAAATCGGCCTGCTCATCGTTTGCGCCGAGTTCGATAAAAAGGTCGAATGTCTGGTTCAGGACGCGGGATGGCTCCGCATCCTTGCGGTCCACTTTATTCACCACCACCACGGCCTTATGACCCCGTTCCAGCGCCTTTTTCAGGACAAAGCGGGTCTGAGGCATGGGACCCTCGGCCGCATCCACCAATAGCAGGACGCCATCCACCATGTTCATGATGCGTTCCACCTCGCCGCCGAAATCGGCATGGCCTGGGGTATCCACGATATTGATCTTGACCATTTGGCCGGTTCTGGGGTCAGGAATGGTAATGGCTGTATTCTTCGCCAGGATGGTGATGCCGCGCTCCCGCTCCAGGTCATTGGAATCCATTACCCGTTCGGCCACCTGCTGGTTCTCGCGAAAGGTATGCGCCTGCCGTAGAAGGAAATCCACCAGCGTGGTCTTGCCGTGATCCACGTGGGCAATGATGGCGATATTACGGAGATCGGTTCTTTCGATAAGCATATGTTTTCTGTTTTCTTTTTTCTGGCCGCAACCCGTCATCGGGCGCGCCCGGGTCTCTTTACACGCAAAGACCCCGGCTGTGAGGGGCCGAGGTCTTGATCATAGTCGAAGGTTCGGCGTGCGGAAAATATTTTATCAGAGGCAGGTGAATTGCGGAAGGGGAGTATCCTTTTGCCGAAAGTACAGGTCAATGCTGACTTAAAGCTCTTTTTTTTTCGTACGTTTTGCACTGGTACCATCCCTTCGCCGTACAGATAATGGAATAAAGGGCAGACACATCGCACGACCAGATCCATAAGCTCTGACCGAGCGCATTCTCTGCCTAACCGCCATCTTGAACCGGAGCCAACCATGAAGAAATACGCTGGCAGCCTCCTTCTCATTCTGGTGACCTGGCTCTCCGCCTGCACGCCGCTGGCTGCTCCCACGCCTGCCACTCCGACGGCCGCCCTTGCAGTTCCCTCCCCAACCAGCACCCCTCTGCCCCCGGCCATCATCATGCATGCTGAGATAGGCTGCCTGTCCACCCCGCAAGACGGGATACTGGTGGCAACTTTCCAGAGCGGCGATACCGTTCCGTTGGTAGGCAAAGACGATTACGGCGAATACTGGGTGGTGATCGACCCGGTCAGCGGCAGCGGCTGCTGGATCCCCCGGGAAGGG
>CAYMQX010000253.1:0-4998 GCA_964392495.1 uncultured Anaerolineaceae bacterium | reverse complement strand
AGCATTTGAGTCCGAAGGACTTTCTTGGAAACTGAGCAGGGGCTTCAGCCCCGGCAGCCCAGCCCCGGCCCCCCGGCGTCTTTTGCATGCCGGTGTAGGCATCACACCCATTTCAAGCGCCTCGCTCTATTGCGTCTGGATGTGCACCTCGGCGGTCATCCCCCAGCGCAGCGCCGCGGGGACCGAATCGAGGCGGATGGTCACCTTATAGACCACATCCCCGCCGAGCGTATCCGCCCGCGGAGCAATGGCCGTCACGCGTCCTTGCAGCGTCTCGTCGAGCGCCTCCACATAGACCTCCGCCCTCTGTCCCACTTTTACTTTGGGGATGTCTTTTTCGCTCAGGTCGGTGGTCTCGATCTGCAGATGCGCAAGGTCCGCGACCACCGCCACCACCTGCCCCGGCTGGATCATCTCCCCCACCTCCAGGTCGAGCTTCGCCAGCACCCCATCAAAGGGCGCCCGCAGGATCGCCTGCTGCGAAGCGGCCTTGGCCGTCTCCAGCGACCTCTGCACCGCGATGAACTCCTGTTCAGCCAGTTGTCTGCGTTCCGGGGGGCGGTCCAGCCTCGCCGGGATCCAATACTGGTATCGGAATTCCGCGGCCCTGGCAGCCTCCTCCGCCTGTACTACGGCATATTCCAGTTCCGGTAAACTGAGTATCGCCAGCGTCTGCCCGGCTGCCACCTGTTCCCCCTCCACGAAGGGCGCTTCTTTTACCATCCCCCCAATAAAGAAGGAAAGCTGTGCCTCCTGGGCAGGCGCCGCCACCGCGGAGGCCGTGACGGTCCCCGGTGGAAGTGCCGTTGCCGCAGGGGTGGAGGCGGTCGGCTGCAGCACCGGCGTGGGCGCCGCCCCGCAGCCCGCGCTCGCCAGCAGGGTCGCCAGCACAAAACACTTCAGCGCAAGTGCGCGTTTCATTCTATTGCTCCGTCCGGATGGTCACATCCGCGCTCATTCCCCAGCGCAGGCCCTCGGGCTGCTCATCCAACGCGATACTGACCCTGTACACCACATCCCCCCCCACCGTCTCGGAGCTGCGCGCGATCTCTGCCACCCTGCCCGGGAACTCGCCGTTCAGGGCTTCGATATACACCGTGGCGCTCTGCCCCACCTGCACCGAGGCGATATCCCGTTCGCTCAGGTCGGTCGTCTCGAACCTCATCGTCTTCAGGTCCGCGATCACCGCCACGATCCTCCCCGGCGTGGCCGTCTCGCCGGGAGCGCTGTCCACCTCCACCACCGTCCCGCTGATGGGGCTGGTCAGGGTCGCCTGCGCCAGCGTGGCCTGCATTTGTTCCAGCACCGCGTTCGCCCGGTCCACATCTGCGATCGCCGCGTTCAATTGTTCGTCCCCCGGGCCCACCCGCCGCAGGTATCGCACCCGCGTCGCCGCGGAGTCCACCCCCGCCTGCGCCTCGGCCACGCGCGCCTCAAGGAGGGTCGTCTCCAGCCTCGCCAGCACATCCCCCGCATTCACTGTGTCCCCGGCCTGCACTTCCACGCTCTGTATCCATCCCATAAGTGGGAAGCTCAGGCTCACCTTCACCTGCGGGACTGCCTCCGCGCTTGCTGTGACCAACCCCGCCCCGGCGGGCTGTATCCCCGCCGCGGGTCCGGAAGAGTCCAGTACCACCGTGGGAAGCGGCGCATTTGTGGAGGACGCTCCCGCGCAGGCTGTCAGTGCCAGCGTCAATACCAGGGGCAAAAAAGTTCGCATCAATTTCATTCCTGCTCCTTGCGCACACTTACTTGCTGCCGTTATCCTTTTCGATCATCCCGTCTTTCAGGGTCACCACCCGCCGCGCATAATGGATGACCCGCGGGTCATGCGTGGCGAATACGAATGTCGTGCCCGTCTCCTGGTTCAGCTTCTGCATGATCTCCATCACCTGGCGGCCGTTCTCCGTATCCAGGTTCGCGGTGGGCTCGTCCGCCAGCACCAGTGAAGGCCGTATCGCCAGCGCCCGCGCCACGGCCACGCGCTGCTGCTGCCCGCCGCTCAATTGGTCCGGTCGGTGATGTGCCCGGTCCGTCAGGCCCACCGCCTCCAGCATTTCTGTGACGCGTTCTTTCCTCTCGGCGGATTTCATGTTGGCCAGGAGCAGCGGCAGTTCCACGTTCTCATACGCGTTCAGTGTGGGGATCAGGGCGAAGAACTGGAACACGAACCCGATGGTCCCCTTTCGCAGGTCGGCGCGTTGGTCGCGGTTCAATCCCGTCGCATCCTTGCCGTTGATGTAAATGCTCCCGCTCGTGGGCTGGTCCAGCAGCCCGATCAATTGCAGCAGCGTGGTCTTGCCCGAACCCGAGGGCCCCACCAGGGAAGTGAATTCCCCATCCTGAATGCTCAGGTTCACCCCCCGCAGCGCCTGTGTCTCGATCTCGCCGACCTTGAAGTTGCGCTTCGCATTGACGACCTTGGTTACTTCCATTTCATTCTCCTCTTCCATGCAGCGCTTCGACCGGTTCCATCCGCGCCGCCATGATGGCCGGATACAGTGAAGCCACCAGCGTAATGATATATGTGACAATCGTCAGGTTGATGGCGTCCTTTGCGGTCAGGTACGCGTACACCCGGTCTCCCAACAGCATCCCCGTCAGTCCCATGTTGCCGATGTAGAACCCGTAGCGGGTGAAGTACCACACCATGATCCCTCCCAGGATCATCCCCCCGATCACGCCCCCCGTGGCGATCAACCCCGCCTCGGTGAGGAACATCGCCATGATCTTCCGGGCCTTCATGCCGATGGCCGTCAGGATCCCGATCTCGCGCGTGCGCTCGAAGACCGCCATGATTAGAGTGTTCGTGACCACCGTGGCCGTGATCCCCAGCACGATCAGGTACAGGAACACCATATAGGCGCCCGCGAACTGTTCCGTCTGTGAGATCAGCTCGTTCTGCTGTTCCCACGTCAGCACCTGGTAGCCGGGCGACTCGATGGCCTTTGCCACCGCCTCCGCCTGGTCGCGGTCCTGCAGCAGTACGAAGATCGTGCTGGCATGGTCCTCCGCCCCCGTAAAGGCCTGCGCCTTGGCAAGCGGCATCAGGACCGTGTTCTCATCGTAGCCCGTCGTATTGGTGCTGTAAATGCCCCGCACCGTGACGGGTTGCTCATCCACGCTCCCGCTGGAGGTATTCACCAGCAGGCTCACCGAATCCCCCGGCTTCAATCCGAACTTCTCGGCCAGCGGCTTCCCGATCAATACCCCCTCCCGGTCATCCGGTTTCAGGTAATCGCCTTCCACTATCCCTTTGCGGAAGGGCTCGCTTGCAGGCGAATCCGGGTCGAACCCCATCATCTGCACCCCGCGCGAATTTTGGCGCAGCGTCAGGATGCCGCTCGCGTAGAGCCGCGGCGTGGCGACCGTCACTTGCGGGATGGACCTGATCTGCTCCGCCACCCTTGCCGGGTTCTCGATCAGGTCCTCCCAGGCCAGGCTCAGTTGGTTCTCGTCGTATCCCGCCGCGCGCACCTGCAAATGCCCGCTTTGCAGCGCGATCGTATTCTGCATTGCGCCGCGCATCTCCCCGGCCAATATTGCGGCCATGAGCAGCAGCAGGCTCATGCCCATCGAAACGGCCAGCGCCGAGAGCAGGCTGCGCCGCTTGTTGCGTCCCAGGTCTCTGAATGCCATGCGAAATTGTTGGATCATGGATTTCTCTTTTCCGCCTCTATACGGAATGCAGCGCTGCCGCCGGCTCGCGGTGCGAAGCCTCCACCGCCGGGATCAGCGCCGCCAGCGTCGAAATGATGATCACGGTCAGGACGCGTCCCACAGCATGGCTCATCCCCAGCGAGGGATAGACCCTCCCGCTGATCAACGCCATGTACTCGGTGATGCTGGCGTAGGCCGCAAAGTCCAGCCCGACCTTCCCCAGGCTGATATTGATCGCCAGCCCCACCAACACCCCGCACGCTGCTCCCACCACACCGATTAGTGTCCCCTCCAGGATGAACAGCGTCGCGATCTGGCGCGGCTTCAGCCCGATGGCTCCCAGCAGCCCGATCTCGCGCCTCCGCTCATAGATCGCCATCAGCAGCAGGTTCAGGATCCCGATCGCCGAGATCAGGATGATGATGATCCCGAATATCGTCATCACCGCACCCTTGGCCCCCAGTGCAGCCTTCAATTCGGGATAGTTCTGCTCGAAGGCTTCCACCTCCATGCCCGGAAGCTGCGGCGTGAGTGCCGCCACGATCTGCGGCTCCGGCCCGATCTTTTCCAGGTTCACCACCACCTCGCTGGATTGGCCTCTCATCCCGAACAGTTCCTGCGCCTCTCCCAGTGAGATGTAGGCCATGTTCTTTTCGGTGCTCGGCAGCCCGATGTCGTAGATTCCAACGATGGTCATGGTGCGCTGCCGGTTCTGCTTGTGGATATCGCTGCCCACCATCGTTACCCGATCCCCGACCTTCAGACCCATCACCTCCGCCAGCCCCTTCCCCACCAGCAGCATATCCTGGTCGCTCCCCTCCAGCCAGCGCCCCTCTGCAATATGCTGGGCTGCCAGGCTCACGACGGCCTCCGCCTCCGGCTCGATCCCGATGATGCTGATCGGGAAGGCCCCCTCCCGGTTGGTCAGCAGCCCACCCGTGGTGATGCGCCGCGTCGCTGAGATCACCCCCGGCTGTGCCAGTGCAGCCTTCACCGCCGCCGTATCCTCCGGCAGCGGGATCAGCGGGTTGTTGTCGATCTTTTCCCGATACCCCGCCGCATGGATCTGGATATTCCCCCCCAGCACGCGCACGGCATTCCCGTAGATCGCCTGGTTGAACCCGTCGATCAGCCCGTCATACCAGAACATCAGCCCCAGCGACAGCGCCATCGCCAGCACGATGATCACCGTCCGCCGCCGGTGCCGCCAGATATTCCGCCACGCCAATCTCAGGTAAAGTTTCATTTCAATCTGCCTCCACCGCGTTCCGCTTCTGCCACTCCATCAGCATTTTTTCAAGCGTTTCCGCCATCATATCCGACCAATCGATCATTTCA
>CAYMQX010000252.1:1699-5013 GCA_964392495.1 uncultured Anaerolineaceae bacterium | reverse complement strand
ATCCCGTACCGCGCCGGTAAAAACCGCCTCAAAGAGGGATTGTCCGAATTCCCGTATGCGCCGGGTTTGTTGGGTTTCGAAGGATCGGGTCTGGCCGATCTGGACAAAGAAATGATTGATGTCTTCAGGAGTAAATGGAACTGCGAAGTCGCCGCTTGCTTCCCCCGCGGGCGAACCAAGCACGCGCGCTCGATAGCGGTCTCCGGCGCGCTCGATCAAAAGGTCAAAATCCAGATACTGGATGGCCACAACTCTCTCCTGCGAAGCCTGACTATAATTATTATCGGACATTTTCAGTCTAATTACAAGTGGCGGTACAATGGAGGGCATCTTTCAGCCCTTCCCGGATTCCGCCATGAGCTCCTGCACCCGATCCCGCGCCTCTTCGCTTGACCTTGACCTGATCCCCGGTGTCACGCGCGGGCTGCTGGAGCGCCTGGCTCGCGAGGGCAGGTCTGCCGGATTGTCCCTTTACCTTGCAGGAGGCGTGGTGCGGGACCTGCTCCTGCAAAAGCCGGTGCAGGACCTGGACCTGGTGGTGGAGGGAAATGCCATACGTTTTGCCCGTTCGCTCGAGAAAAAGCATGGAGGTAAAGCCACGACCCACCCGCGCTTCGGGACGGCCACCTGGCAACTGCCGCTGGACTGGACCGGCCACGGCATGACCCAGAACAGCCTGGACTTTGCCTCTTCCCGCAGGGAACGCTATGAGTTCCCGGGCGCTTTGCCAACCGTGGAATTCTCGGATATTCGTGAGGACCTGAAAAGGCGGGATTTTACGATCAATGCCATGGCCTACAGGTTGGAGGAAGGGAGTCCTGGAGAACTGTTGGATCCCTTCGGCGGAAGGGATGACCTGCAGAAGCGGTTGGTCAGGGTGCTGCATTCGCGCTCCTTTTTGGACGACCCCACGCGCATGTTACGGGCCATCCGCTATGCACGGCGTTACGGATTCGAGATCGCGCCATCCACGCTCCGGCTGTTCGGCGGCAGGGCGCCGCAGGTCTTCTCGACACTGAGCGGGGAGAGACTGCGGCATGAGCTGGACTTGATGCTGGATGAGCCCAAAGCCGCCGCTATGTTGCAGGATGCCGCCGCGCTGCATCTGCTTGAACGGATCCAGCCGGGATTGCGCGCACCAGGCGATCGGTTCGGGCTGCTCCTTGATTCCACCCCCGACCCGCAGCTGGAGATTGAGCCGGACAGGCGCACCCTGGGTTATCTGCTGTGGCTGCCAGACGTGGCCGCAGGTGAGCTGGGCAGGATCCAGGAAAGGCTGGCATTCTCGGCCGGGTTGGGGAAATATCTCTCCGGTGCGGCCGAACTGCTCGCAGACCTCTCCGGGCTTCACGGCGCCCGGCCCAGCCAGTGGACCGCGCGGCTGGATCAGACGCCGCCCTTCGCGATCTACGCCATGTACTTGCAGACCGGGGAACCCGCCCTGGCAAGTTACCTGATTCGCTGGCGGAGAATCCGGCCTCAGACGAATGGAAATGACCTGCTTCGACTCAAGGTCGCCTCGGGACCCGCCTTTAAGAAGATACTCTGGCGGCTTCGCTCGGCATGGTTGGACGACGAGATCTCGACCCATGAGGAAGAGATCATGCTGCTCAATTCTCTTTTGGAAGGATGACAGAGGCTCCATGGATCTGCAGTCCCTGCTGGATTTCACGGTCTCGCTGGCGTATCGCGCTGGCCGCCTGACACTGGGGTATTTCAATACCGGACTGCGGCCTGACTTCAAGGCTGACGAGACGCCGGTCACCGCTGCGGACCGCGCGGCTGAGGAGTTCATCCGGGCAGAAATCAAGAGGATGTTTCCAGATCACGCCATACTGGGCGAGGAATTCGGGGAGGGGCCGAACGAAAAGAATGATTTTCGCTGGATCATCGATCCCATTGATGGGACCAAATCCTTCGTGCGGGGGATCCCGCTCTATGCCGTGTTGATCGGTCTGGAGATCAGGGGAGCGATACGAGTGGGCGCCTCCTACTGTCCGCCGCTGGACGAGATGCTGTGCGCCGGCGAGGGGCTGGGTGCCTGGTGGAACGGCCGCCGGGCCCGCGTATCCGAGGTGGATTCGCTGGATCGTGCCTGTGTATGTTTCACCTCGCCGCGTAATTTCCAACGTCGCTCCCCCGGTCTTTGGGAGCAACTCACCTCGGAGGCCTATATGCTGCGAGGCTGGAGCGACGCCTACGGCTACATGGCCGCGGCCACCGGACGCGTGGAGGCGTGCCTGGATCCGTATATGAATATCTGGGACTGCGGTCCGTTCCCCATCATCTTTAAGGAAGCCGGCGGGTACTTTGGCTCCTGGCACGGGGAGGCGGGGCATGAGACTGGCGAGGCCCTGGGCTGCAATGCTGCCCTCCAGCCGGAGTTGGTGCGCCTCCTGCAAAGTGCACCAAACCCCGGTTGATTTCACGGACTTTTCCTCTATAATGTGGGGAACACGGCATGAAAGATGTGAAACCGGTTGACAGGGTGAAAAGGCAGGACGAGCTTCCATACCGCCTGCGCGGCCAGCTTCTCTCGGCGCCCGAGGCGGCGTTGTATCGCACCCTGTGCGAGATGGCGGAGGAGCGCTATGTGGTCTGTCCCAAAGTGGCGCTGAACGATGTGTTCATGATCGTGCGCCCCAATGAGAACGTGCACTACTTCAACAAGATCTTCCGCAAGCACGTAGACTTCCTGCTGTGCGAGCCGGGCGGCATGAAGCCTGCCTTTGGAGTGGAGATCGTCAAGCCGGTGGCGAAACAAGAGACCCGCGCCGCGGACCAATTTCTGGAGGACGTATTCCTGGGGGCCGGGCTGCCATTGGTTCATGTTCCTTCATCCACGACCTATGACGTGAAGGACCTTATCAACCTGTTCCAAATCGCGATCACCAAAGTCCGCGGCCGGCCAGCCAGGGACCCTGCCACAGACTCGGTTCCCATGTGCCCTGTCTGCGGCAGGATGATGGTTTTACGCGTCCATCGCAGCGGCCTGCGCAAGGGCCATGAATACTACGGCTGCATGGATAATCCCCATTGTCCGGGCATGGTCGAACTGAAAAGCTAGGATGGCAGTGTGGATGTTGAACCCCGGGGACGGGGTTTTTCATCCGGGGAAAAGAATAGTCCTATTCTGAAGCAGGCTGTGGCCGGGGGGCGAACATCGCAAACAGGGAAAGGAATCCACCCACCACTCCCAGCATGAACAGGAAAGTCAGCAGGTTTCCGCGCAGTTGGCGGAGCAGCTCGAAGTATTGCATCGGTCCACTGCTCTCCTGAGGGGTAAAGCCCAGGCTCACCGCACATGGGGTGGC
>CAYMQX010000252.1:0-1689 GCA_964392495.1 uncultured Anaerolineaceae bacterium | reverse complement strand
GACGCTCTTCCGATCTCGGGCGCGTTCGGCGGTGCTGCAAAGATCAAGCAGTACCCGCTGAAGGGCGGTCTTCAGGAACAGGCTGAGCAGGACTGTAGTTGCCAGGGTCAGGACAAGACTCAACAGGGAGACAAGGATGGGATCCATCAGGAACTCCTTAAAATTATTGGAAGTGGCGCTTTATTTCCGAGGCGTACCGGACACCGACCGTGTCCTGGCATTCCACCAGCCAGCGGCTCAATGGTGTCCAGCCGCGCGGTGCCTCCTGCGAGATAAGCAGGTTGCCCAACAGTCCATCCACCTCTTCGGGGGTGAGGAGCACATCTCCCAGGAAAAGACTGAGGAACCGGGCGGCAGTCAGGGCCATGCGCGGCGGCACCGGGATGAGCGGGCGGGGGTGGCCGATGGTCTTTCCAATACACTCCACGAGCTGGCGGAAGGTGAAATTCTCTGGTCCGACCGCATCCCAGACCAGGTTCTCAGTCCGGTCAGAAGCCTCGACTGCCAGTCCCGCCAGGTCATCCACGTATACCGGCTGAAGCCGGTACCTCCCATCACCGGGCAGCGCAAAGAAGGGGAACCGCCGCAGCAGCCAGGCAATGTTATTGATCAGAACGTCCTCCATGCCGAATAGCACCGTGGGGCGCAGGATTGCGTAGCCCATACCCGATTCGATCACGGTCTTTTCGTTGGCGGCCTTGCCCCAGAAATAGGGCAGAGGCGATGCCTCGGATGGATTGGTGATGCTGATGTGAACGATTCGCCTTACCCCGGCCTTTGCTGCGGCGCCAACAAGCCGGCGGGTGTTCTCCACAGCGGCCGGCTGGGTATTACTGCCCCGGTCGAAGCGCACCCAGTATGTATTGATGAAGGTGTCCACACCTTCCAGAGACTGGACGAGCCCGCGTTCGTTGTTGAAGTCCAGGGGAAAGGCCTGAACCCGGCCCTCGAATGGATCCGGCCGGTTGGGATGGCCTGTGAGGGTAATGACCTGCGCACCGCGGTCCAGCAAACGCCGGGTGATGTATTTGCCCGAATAACTGAAAGCACCGGTGACTGCATATTTCATTTCAGCACTCCCAATATTTTTTGGATATTCTTAAAGCCCAGGCTTTCAAGCCGGGTGACGGCACGGGTAAGGCTGTCCAGTGCATCAAAGAACTCGTTGAGAGCCTGGACCCGCTCCCGGGTGAACTCCCACTGTTCGCGAGCTTCGGGCTCTGCGGAGGGGCGGGAGGAATTGAGCCGGTCGAGAGTCTGTTTGACGGAGCCCACGGCGCGGTTGAATTCGCTGTTCTGGCGTTCCTTCAAGATGGAACGGATGGCTGCGTAGAAATCCGTTTCGGCTTCGTAATAATCCTTGCGGTCACCCAGGCGCGCAGAGCGGTGCACCAGCCCCATGCGTGCCAGCGTGCGCACCTCGGTACTGATCGCGCCCTTGGTCAGGCCGGTCTCACGGACCAGATCATCGAGAGAAAGAGGAGAGGGGGAGAGATAGAGGACGGCGAATATCGCGCCCATGCCTTTGGGAAAACCCCAGAAGTGACTGATCTGGCTGAGGCCTTCGACGAAGTCCCGGCGAATTTGGGGGAGTTGAGTGTCTGTGTTCATTATATATACTATGTTTAGTATTTACTAAATATAGTATATGGATATTTAGACTCTCTGTCAAGAGGCAATTTGCTGCCC
>CAYMQX010000251.1:0-5020 GCA_964392495.1 uncultured Anaerolineaceae bacterium | reverse complement strand
GCAGTTGGACCGGATGATCGCGCCGCTGTTGTTCTCCTTCGCCGGCGATAAGGGGCGCGACACCCTCAAAGCCACGGGATTCCCAGCCCGGCAGCTCTACCCCACCCAGACTTTATACCAGGCATTCGCGCAGGAAGGCGTCCGCTCGCACGTCTTTGGAGGCCGTGAGTATACGCCCTCAACCTATTCCAAAGCCGTCATGCAGGGAGCCGCTCTGCACGGCTACAGGACCCTTCCCGAAGGACTTGTCAATCTTGGGGAACTGCTGGAGAAAAAGTCCTCGCCGCTTTATATCCATTTCTATTTTGATAAGATCGATGGACTGTGCCATGAGTATGGTCCCGTCTCGCCCCAGGCTGAGGCCGAGATCGAGAGCTTCCTGCTGGTCATGGAGAGCTTCTTTGAGCGGCTGCTGCCGCGCAGAAAGCGCATCCTCTTTCTGATGACCGCCGATCACGGATCCATGCAGGTGGACCCCAAGACCACGGTCTTCCTCAATACCGACTCCCGCATGGCGGGCGTGGAGCGATTTCTCAGAGCCAATGCGCGTGGAGAACTGCTCGTGCCCGGCGGTTCCGCGCGCGATATGTTCCTCTACCTTCGCGAGGGTCTTCTGGATGAAGCGCAGACCTTTCTGAGCGCCCGCCTGGAGGAAAAGGCCGCGGTGGCACGCACCCGCGACCTGCTGGCAGAGGGATATTTCGGCCCGGAAATTTCTGATGAGTTTCGCGGGCGGCTCGGGGACCTGGTGATCCTGCCGTACCGGGGACAGTCCGTGTGGTGGTATGTAAAGGATAAGTTCGAGCAGAGGTTCTTCGGCCATCACGGGGGGCTTTCTCCGGAGGAATTGGAGATCCCCCTTTTCACGTGTGAACTCGGTTAAAAGAAAACGGGCGCTCCAGATGGAGCGCCCGTTCATGGTTGTTATTGGCCCCGGCTGTGATGGACCACGTCCCAGTCGGTGATATCGATTCCTTCTGTAGGGGTGCCGCCCTGCACCTTGAAGGATTTCAAGGTCCGGTCAGAGTTCACGTACGCGCCTTCCAGGTTATAACCCGGAGCCCAGGCCCAGACATAGAAGGTGCCATTGGGCAGCAGCACGCTGTAGCTGTTCTGGTTCTCGGGGACCGAGTATTGGATGATCTCGTGCGTGACTGCATTTTCAAAGTACAGGATCATGGGCGGGTTGAACTCGCTCGGATACCTGATGACTCCCTTGACCTCTGCGTGGGGCAGTCCATGCCGTACCTTGATATCCACAAAGAAGGCGTTCTGTGCCCTCGGGCCGGTCCCGAACAGGGTCCCATCGGAGCCGCGCAGCATCCAGTATCCAACATAGTGGCCCGGGTCCTCGGGGGCCGTCAGCGTGACTGCCACGTCTGCGGTCTGGCCGGGGGCTACATAACCGGGCAGGGAGGCCGCCACGGGTCCGCCGAGCTGCGCGCCGCTGACAAAGACCAGCCGGGTGTCGGGAGTCCAGGCGCAGGTGCCGATGTTCTTCAGCCGCCAGATCTTCGTGAAGGACTCGCCCGGCGAGAAGATGCTTCCATCCGGCACGGATACGTCGTTGATGAACTGGATCCAGCCGCAATAGGAGACCGGCGTGGCGGTGAAAGCCGCCGTCGGGGGGATGTTTGTGGCGGTCGGCTGCACGGGAGTCTGCGTGGGGGGCGGGGTGGCCGTTACCGCGTTCTGCGTGACGAAGGCCTGCAGCGTGGCGGCTAATTGGGTGGCCTGCGCCTGCTGCGTGGCGCGGCTGGCGGCCGGGCCGCTCTCGATGCCGATCAGCGCAATGGGCAGACAGGCCAGCATGGCCAGGAAAACGATGCCGGCAATAATAATGATTTGCAGACTGTTGAGCTTCATTCTTTCCTCGTTTCAATAATCGGGTAACAATGGGAGATGGACGATGGGCCCGGCAGAAATGTTCCCGCCCCACGCAGGCCCTTTTTGTTCCAATCACCTTGCATTTTTTACCGTCCGGGTGAAGTGGGGTAAAATTGTGCCTGATAACCTGGCTCCCGCTGCGAAAGGGCGGGTACTTTGAACCGTGGAGGAAAATCCCCATGTATCACACCATCATCATCGTCGGCAATGTCGGCAAGGACCCCGAAATGCGTTTCACGCCTTCAGGTCAAGCCGTGACCTCTTTCTCGGTGGCCACCAACCGCCAGTACACGGCATCCAATGGCGAACAGGTCAAAGAGACCATCTGGTTCCGCGTTTCCGCCTGGGGAAAACAGGCTGAGATCTGCAACCAGTACCTGCGCAAGGGCTCCAAGGTGCTGATCGAAGGCCGGCTTACTCCCGATAAAAATACCGGCGGTCCGCGTGTCTGGACCAGGCAGGACGGCGGCACCGGCGCCTCCTTTGAGGTGACCGCCTCCACTGTGCGCTTCCTGTCCTCCCGCAATGAGGCCGGTGAGCTGCCCGGCGCAGGTGGTGAGACCGGCATGGCTGAACTCCCGCCTGAGGATGACATCCCCTTCTAAAGGTGGCCTGCCATGACGAATCCACAGAAGCCCCTCGGCCCTACACTCATCATCCCCGCCGGCCTGGAACCTCTGTACGCCAACTTGGCGCGCATCTCCCATTCCCCGGCGGATATCGTGATCGACTTCGCTCATCTGCTCCCCGGTGAGACCCAGGCCAAAGTGACCTCGCGCGTGCTGATGACCCCGCTCAGCGCAAAGTTGCTGCTGCGGGCGCTCACCGAGAATATTGCCCGTTACGAGGCCGCTTTCGGAGAGATCCCCGTGCCGGGGAATTCCAATCTGGCCGACAGCCTCTTCCGCCTTCACCCGCCGGATGCACCCGGCGAGGAGTAAACCTTGCAAAAGTTGGAAGGCATTGCCGATGCCATCCGCCTCCGCTTTGATGCCCGCACGCAGGCTCGTGACACGGCCTTGGCCACCGCCCGCCAGTTGACGCGTGCCTGCTCGCTGGCGATCCGTGCCGTGCACCGCAGTGAGCCCGAGACCATGCAGAGGCATCTGGAGGAAGCGCGCTCCCTGGCGGATGCCCTGCGTGTAAACCTGGCCGACCACCCCGATATTTTCTACGCCGGTTACACCCAGGATGCCCTGAAGGAATATGTTGAGGCGAATGTCACCTGCGCCCTGATCCGCAGCCTGCCGCTCCACACCCCTCAGGACCTGGGGGTGGAGGATGCCACCTATCTGAACGGCCTGGCCGAGGTCATCGGCGAGCTGCGGCGGCGCACCCTCGATATCCTCCGCCACGGCTATTCTGCCGAGGTCGAGCGTCTGCTCGGCATCATGGATGAGATCTTCTCTGTCCTGGTGACGATGGACTACCCCGACGCCATCACTAATGGCCTGCGCAGGCAGACGGATGTCGCCCGGAACATTATCGAAAAGACCCGCGGCGATATTACCTTCAGCCTGCGCGGCGAGCATTTGGAGCGCGCCATCGGCCGCCTCCGTTCCGAGCTGAATACGGGCGGCGCCGGGGAGGAAGGCCCGGCCGGCCCTCCGCTTGCCCCTGAACTGGATTGACCCATGCCCCGCCGCGGACGCCGCTATCCGCTTCTGTTATATACGCGCATGTTGGATCTGTGGTGGCCGCTGGTCCTGATGATCGCCCTGGGTCTCTTCGCTCTGGCCTGGGCCGTGCGCATGTACTATCCCGATCCCTCCCTGGCCTGGCGCTGGATGACCCTGGGCGCGGTCGCCGCGATCGTTTTCCTCTTCTCCCTATTTCTCGTTGCCATTCGAAAGTCCGGCTATGTCCGCCTGTTTCCCGACCATTTCCGGTTGGTCACACCCTTTCTGCGCCTGAAGATTTCCTACAAACGCATCTTGCGCACCAGTTCCGCAACCATGGGCGCCCTGTATGAAACCAAGGGGCTGAAGGGTTGGAAGCGCGATGTCCTCCGGCCCCTCGCCCGCAAGACCGCTGTGGTGGTCGAGCTTAATGGCTTCCCTGCCTCCCAGGCGGCGCTGAAGGCCTTCCTTTCGCCCTTCTTCTTCCGTGATGCAACCCCTCACTTCGTGCTGCTGGTGGAGGATTGGATGAGCTTCAGCGGCGAACTCGAAAGCCTGCGCCGCGGCGGTACGCCGGCGCCCAGGCGCCCCGTGGACCGGTCCATTCTCGCGCGGCTCCCCCGTAAATGAACATCTACTTCGCCTGTTCCATCACGGGCGGCCGGGAATTTCAGCCTGTGTACCGGGGCCTTGTCGAGGGCCTTCTTTCCATGGGCCATGAGGTTCCCACCGCCCAGCTTGCCGGGCCCGGCCTGACCTCCGAGGCGGTCCTGGCCCCACGCGTGGTCTACGAACGGGATACGGCCTGGATCCGCGCCTGCGATGCGCTGATCGCGGAGGTCAGCGTGCCCTCGCACGGCGTTGGCTATGAGATCGCCTTTGCCCTGGAACAGGACAAGCCGGTCCTCTGTCTGTGCAGGGCGGAGCGGCCGCTTTCAAAGATGATCAGCGGCAACCCGCATCCTCGTCTGCGGGTTTTTATTTATGAAGGCTTGGAGCAGGCTTTCAGTGAAGTTCAGAGTTTCTTATCCTACTTGTGAATAAAATCACTAATATTCCGTGACATTTGGCGATAACGCAAACTCCCCTCCTCGGTTATTATATTGATGGAGACGGAACAAAGACACCTCCAAATGCTCCTCACTGTCTCCTCCTTTGGCGAAAGCCTCCGCCGGGTTCTCCCCCGGCGGAGGCATTTTAATGCCCTTGTGATTGTAGTTCGTGAAATAAATTGGGGTGTCAGTTCGCCGACTGGGCTGGCAGCACAACAAAGAACGAGGATCCTTCCCCGATCTTTGATTCAACCCAAATGCGCCCCTGGTACCCGTCCACAATGGATTTAACGATCGCCAGCCCCAGACCGGTGCCGGTCACTCCCTCGGGAGCATTGCTGGCGCGAAAGAACTTCTCGAAGATACGCCCCTGTTCGTTCTTGGGGATGCCCGGTCCCGTATCCTTTACCTCGATGATCACCTGATCGTCGCGCGCCCCGATCCCTACGTGCACCCTGCCTC
>CAYMQX010000250.1:0-5036 GCA_964392495.1 uncultured Anaerolineaceae bacterium | reverse complement strand
GAAAGGCCGCCGTCGTTTGCCGGTACCTTTTGATGTATGTATACACTGAATCCCATGTTCCGCAAAAGTGCCAAAGTTCGTCGGATTAGGGTGATATTCTGCCAGACTCCGCCGGAGAGGACGACCTTTCGGACACCGGACGCACGGCTGAGCCACATTGCAGTTTCGGCAACGGAGGCCGCCAGCCCATTATGGAATCGGGTGGATATCCGGGAGAGGGGGACGCTCCCTGCAAGATCTGCCAGGAGAGCGGAAAATCCGGGCTTCGTCAGGATCTGTCCGTCTTCCAGTGGAAATTCGTAGGCTTCCACTTCATCAGGATCCGCAAGGGCCTCAAACTCAATGGCGGCCTGGCCCTCATAATTCACTTTTTGACGGACGCCTGACAGGGCTGCGGCGGCATCGAACAGCCTTCCAACGCTGGAAGTGAGGGGGGTATTGATCTGTTTTTCCAACTGCAGCCGGAGAGTCAGGCGATCTTCAGCGCAGAATTCTTCGATCGGGGCAAGGTGCTCCTCCCAAGGCAGCCCCTCTGACCAAAGCAGGGCCAGCGCCGTGCGGGCAGGGCGTTTTATGGCAGTGTCGCCGCCGGGCAGGGGGAAATATTGGAGATGGGCTTTGCGCTCGAAGCCGGAATAATCCGCAAGCAGGAATTCACCCCCCCAGATGGCGCCATCCAGGCCGTATCCGGTTCCATCGAAGGCAACCCCTATCACCGGCTCATCCAGCCCGTGCTCGGCCATGCAAGCCGCGATGTGAGCGTGGTGGTGCTGGATCCCGATGGCGGGCAGGTTTTCCTGTTCGGCGCGTTCCAGGCCATATCGTGCAGCCAGATAATCGGGATGGAGGTCATAGGCAATAGCCTCAGGGCGCGCCCGAAAGAGGCGTTCGAAGTGCCGGATTCCCATCTCAAAAGATTCCAGCGTCTCGTAGTTGTGCATGTCGCCGATATGATGGCTGATGAAAGCGTAGGGGCCGTTGGTGATACAAAAGGTATTTTTCAGTTCCGACCCCACTGCCAGTAGTGGTGGTGACTCCTGGGGAAGCTTCACCGGAAAAGGAGAATAGCCGCGTGATCTGCGAATGGGATAGGGAGTACCATCAAGCGTGCGCATAACCGAATCATCGCATCGAATATGAATGTCGCGGTTATTCATCAGGAAAGCATCGGCCAGACCAAAAAGGCGCTCGCGCGCTTCTGAATTGCCGGTTGCGATGGGCTCCTCGCTCAGGTTGCCGCTTGTCATCACAAGCGCTTGAGGAAAACCAGGCTGCTTCTCCACGAGCAAGTAATGCAGGGGTGTGTAGGGGAGCATCACACCGATCCAGCTCTGATGCGGGGCTGCCTCCCGAACGATCCTGGAATCCGGTCTGCGGAGAAGCAGCACGACCGGGCGTGCAGGGCTGAGCAATAACTGCCTGTCCGCATCGCTGACAAAGCAGTTCCGCTCGACAGTTTCCATATCGGGCAGCATCAGGGCAAAGGGCTTGTCCACGCGGAGCTTCCGGCGGCGCAGTTCAGCGACCGCGGAAGGATCAAGTGCGTCACAAGCGAGGTGAAAGCCTCCCAACCCCTTCACTGCAAGGATGCGTCCCTGCTGGAGAAAGAGGCGCGCGGCTTGAATTGCAGAATCTCCCTGTGCGGTCCGCATCCATTCGCCGGCCTCCCGGCTCTCCAGCCAGACCTCCGGTCCGCATTGAGGGCAGGCAACCGGCTGGGCGTGGAAACGACGGTCCAGGGGATCTGAATACTCGCGTCCGCACTCGGAGCACATGAGGAAGGGCGCCATGGTGGTGGCCGGGCGGTCATAAGGGATATCCTTGATGATCGTAAAGCGCGGCCCGCAATTGGTGCAGTTGATGAAGGGGTAACGATACCGCCGGTCGGAGGGGTCAAAAAGTTCATGCAGACAGTCACCACAGATGGCGACATCCGGCGAAATCGGTTGAAAGGCGGAGGCGATGGCCTCGGAATGCGCGATCTCGAAGCTGTCGAACCCCTGCGGGGAGATAGACCCGCTTACCAGACTGTCGATATGTGCCAGTGTAGGCGCCTCCGATTGCAGGAGCCTGACGAAGGAATCGAGCACCTCCGGGAGGCCCTCGGCCTCAATATCCACGCCAGCAGAGGTATTCCGCACCCAACCCTTTAACCCAAGACGCTGGGCCAGCCCGTAAACAAAGGGTCTGAACCCCACCCCCTGGACAATCCCTGAGATGTGGATGCGGATACCGTGAACACCTGCCATGGAATTATGTCCCGGAAGATTTTCCTGCCTGGGAGGTCAGCCATTCCACCCAGGAGTCGAGCCCTTCACCGGTGTGGCAGGAGATTGGAAAGGTCAGCAGACCGGGGTTAAGCGCTTCCACACCATGGCGAAAGAATTCCATGCGGAAGGGAACGTAGGGCAGCAGGTCGATCTTGTTGATGAGCAGCGCGTCCACCCCACGATACATGCCCGGATATTTATAGGGTTTGTCATCGCCTTCGGGGATCGAGGCGATGAGGATGGATTTATGTGTCCCCAGGCGGAATTCGGCGGGACAGACCAGGTTGCCAACGTTCTCGACCACCAGCAGGTCAAACTCGTTCAAATCAAGCTGGTCCAGTGCGCTGCGCAGCATGACGGCGTCGAGGTGACATTCGCCGCCCGTGTTGATCTGGACAGAAGCCAGCGCCCCCGCGGCGGCGGCGCGGTCGGCATCCAATGATGTGGCAATATCGCCATCCACGGCGGCCACCCGCAGGCGGTTTTTCAGGCGAGGCAGGGTTTGTTCGATCAGGGAGGTCTTGCCTGCCCCGGGAGAGGCCATCAGATTGATGGAAAAAATACCCGAAGCATCCAGCCTGGAGCGGTTTTCCTCGGCCAGCCTGTCGTTGGCATTCAGGATATTTTCAACCACCGGTATTCGCTGTGTCATGGGGCTTCCATTTCTTCCACGTCAATGGACTCGACTGAGAATTCCTCTCCGGAAATGATCTTTGCCCCCACCGATCCGCACCGGGGGCATACTAATTCGCCCGGGCCGGGGTGGTACTTCTCGAAACAGGCCATGCACTGCAGCAGAGCCGGGATGCGCCGAAAGGTCAGCGCTGCGCCTTCGGCAATGGTGTCCTTTGCGATCAGATCCCAATAGAACTGGACCGAATCGTCCACGTTCGTTGAAAGCTCGCCCATGAGGATGTGAATCGCAGTGATGCGGCGGGCGTTTGCCTGCTCTGCGTGACGAAGCGCGATCTTCAGAATGGATTGGGTGACAGCCAGTTCGTGCATAGTTTTCGAGTGTAATTGTACCCATCTTGTCCAAATATTATATGTGATAAATGTCACTAATAAAGTGGAAAGATTGCGGAATTGTAAAAATAGGGTTGAGGATATACAGTCTTACGGGACCAGGGATTGTTTTCCGGTGGTAAGGATGCAAGAGAGCGCCTTTCCTCAAGCAGAATCCCGACATATGCGACCAGGGCTCTAAAAATGCGTAGAAGAAGATAATGAAGCACAAGGACGCGACAGAGGCGCTGGCCGCCTCCATCACCAGGGCTGCCAGCAAACAAACCTATCTGACGATCCGCCTGCTGGCGGACCGGGATCGTTGCGCGGATGCATACCGGGCCTATGCCTATTTCCGTTGGGTGGATGACAGGCTGGATGCGCCCCGACAGTCACAGGAGGGGAGAACAGCCTTTCTTCACCGGCAGCAGAGCTTGCTGGAGGGTTGTTATCGAGGTGAATCGGCGGTTAACCTTCTGCCCGAAGAAGAGCTGCTGGCAAAACTGGTCCGGCATGACCCGGACCGGCAGAGCGGTCTGCATACCTATCTCGATCACATGATGAAGGTCATGGCCTTCGACGCTGAACGCCGGGGGAGACTCATCAGCAACTGCGAACTGGAGGATTATACGCGCTGGCTTGCCAGCGCCGTGACCGAGGCCGTTCATTACTTTATCGGGCATGATTGCCAAACCCCGCACGACGAGGCGCGTTATCTGGCGGTCAGTGGCGCCCATATAACCCACATGCTGCGGGACGCCCTCGAAGACGCACCATGCGGATATTTTAATATCCCCCGTGAGGTGCTGGAATCCGGGTCGTTTTCTCCTGAAGATGTGGGCCATCCCGCCTATCGCGACTGGGTGAAGGGCAGAGTCAAACTGGCGCGCGAGTATTTTCGGCAGGGCAGGAGCTGTCTGCGGCGGATCCAAAACCCACGCTGCCGGCTGGCAGAGGTGGCATATATTTCTCGTTTTGAGAATGTGTTGGACCTGATCGAAAAAGATGGGTACCAGCTCAGGCAGACATATCCGGAACTCACTGCATCATCCGCTTTATGGAGGGCTCTATTGACGGTCATCGGCAGTTTTGCGGACCGCATCCCTGATCATTTGGCCGCCTCGCTGGAGGCGCGTAGAGAACGGTATTTCAGGAGCTCATGAAACCCAAATCAGTGCTTGTTATTGGCGCCGGGATTGGCGGGATCTGCGCGGCGATCCATCTGGCGAAGAGCGGGATGCAGGTAACGGTATTCGAGAAGAATATGCATCCCGGGGGTCGCTGCGACCGGTTCAGCCGCGAAGGCCATATATTCGATACGGGGCCGACGCTGCTGATCATGCCCCATATTTATGAGGCGGAATTCCAGGCCCTGGGGGCCTCCATGCAGGAGGCCCTTGAACTCCAGCGGGTGGATCCCACATATCGGCTGATCTTCGATGATGGCAGCCAACTGGCGCTGACCTCTGACCTGAAAAGTATGCAGGACCAACTGGAACAGATCGAGCCGGGGAGCTTCCAGGGCCTGCTGAAGTATCTTCAGGAAGGGGATCGTCATTACCGGATCGGCATCGAGAAACTGGTCAACCGGGATTTTCGCAGCGCCCGCGATTTCTTTTCCCCGGGTCTTCTGCCGGTCATGCTCCAGGTGAAGCCGCTGGTCAATCACTACCGTAATATGGCCTCCTACTTTGCAAACCCCAGGCTGAAGGCCGCCTTTTCATTCCAGGATGTATATATGGGGTTGAGTCCATTCGAGGC
>CAYMQX010000249.1:0-5072 GCA_964392495.1 uncultured Anaerolineaceae bacterium | reverse complement strand
GTGTAACCGTCCTGATATGGTTGGTGTTATGGTTATCAGTGTGGAACGGCCTGCGCCTCTGGACGGCGGTCGCCTGGCGCGGGCGGCTGGAAGAATTCGCCCCCCGGCCGGGACCGGTCTACATCGCGGCCAGCGGTGCATTCTGGCTCGCGGCGGGACTGATTTTGCTCTGGTCCCTGTGGAGCAGAAAGCGCCGATCTCGCGGGCTGATCGCGGCCTGCACAGCAGGTTACACCGCCTGGTATTGGGCTGACCGCCTGCTGCTTCAGCAGGAACGCGCCAACTGGACATTCGTACTCGTGGTAAACATCCTGATCGCGGCGCTGATCGTGTTCGTATTACAGTCAGGCTTTTTCTCAGAGAGAGGCTCATGAGCAACCACAATGGAATCCATGAATTGAACGAACGCCGGACGCGCACGCGGCAGGGAGGCGGCCCCGAGCGCATTGAGGCACAGCACAAGAAGGGCCGACTGACGGCCCGCGAACGGCTGGATCTGCTGCTTGACAAGGGGTCCTTTCGAGAGGTGGACAGCTTCGTGGTCCATCGCACAGGCGATTTTGGTCTGGACCGCCAGAAATACCCCGGCGACTCGGTGGTGACCGGCTGGGGGTTGATCGAAGGCCGGCTGGTGTACGTTTTCTCACAGGATTTCACTGTGTTGGGCGGCAGTCTGGGAGAGGTGCACGCCGAAAAAATCTGCAAGATCATGGATATGGCGATGAAGAATGGCGCGCCTGTAGTGGGCTTGAACGATTCAGGTGGAGCGCGTATCCAGGAAGGTGTGGTGGCTCTTGCAGGCTACGCCGATATCTTCCTGCGGAATACCCTGGCTTCGGGCGTTGTCCCCCAGATCTCGGCCATCATGGGACCCTGCGCTGGTGGAGCGGTCTATTCCCCCGCCCTGACCGACTTTATCTTCATGGTCAAGAATTCTTCCTATATGTTCGTCACCGGGCCGGACGTGGTCAAGACCGTCACCCACGAAGAGGTCTCCTTCGAAGGATTGGGAGGCGCCAGCATCCACTCGGAGAAATCGGGTGTCTGCCACGTGGCCGCGGACAGCGAAGCCGATACCCTCTACCTGATCCGCAAGCTGCTGGGCTATCTGCCCCAGAACAACATGGAAGACCCGCCCTTTGTACCGGGTGATGACCCTCTGCGAATGGACGAGGGTCTAAATCACATCATCCCCGAGGATGCCGGAAAACCTTATGACATCAAGGAGGTCATCCGGCTGATCGTGGACAATGGGCAGTTCTTCGAGATTCACGAAAACTATGCACAGAACATCGTGGTGGGTTTTGCCCGTCTGGGCGGACATTCGGTCGGGATCGTAGCCAACCAGCCAGCCGTCCTGGCGGGCGTATTGGACATCGACGCCAGCGAAAAGGGCGCGCGGTTCGTGCGGTTCTGCGATTCGTTCAATATCCCGATCATCACCTTCGAGGATGTACCCGGCTTTCTGCCCGGAACGATCCAGGAACACCACGGAATCATCCGCTCAGGAGCCAAGCTGCTCTATGCGTACTGCGAGGCCACCGTCCCCAAGCTCACAGTGATCACACGCAAGGCCTATGGCGGGGCCTATTGCGTGATGTCCTCCAAGCATATTCGCAGCGACGTGAACCTGGCATGGCCATCTGCCGAGATCGCCGTCATGGGGCCCGACGGAGCGGTCAACATCATCTTCCGGCGGGAGATCGAAAAGGCCGAGGACCCGGTGAAACGTAAAAGTGAGCTGGTCATGAACTACCGTCAGAAGTTCGCCAGCCCCTACGCGGCCGCCGAACGCGGCTACGTGGACGACGTGATCGAGCCCAAGGAAACCCGCCCGCGCCTGATCAATGCGCTCGAAATGCTGAGCAACAAGCGGGATACCAGCCCGGCCAAGAAGCACGGAAATATCCCCCTTTGATCGGGGATCGGATGGAGACCCATGTTTAAAAAAGTATTGGTTGCAAACCGCGGCGAGATCGCCGTACGGATCATCCGTGCCTGCCGGGAATTAGGGATCGAAACGGTAGCCGTCTTCTCCGAGGCTGACCGTCATGCGCTGCATGTCCGCCACGCAGACGAAGCTTATCTGCTGGGACCCGCGCCGTCGCGCGAATCCTATCTTAGAGTGGATAAGATACTCGAGGTCGCCAGGCGCTCCGGCGCGGACGCCATCCACCCGGGCTACGGGTTTCTTGCGGAACGGGAAGACTTCGCCGAAGCCTGCCTGGAACAGGGGCTGGCCTTCATCGGCCCCAAGCCCTCCTCGATCGCCGCCATGGGAGACAAGGCCGAAGCGCGTGCCACAGTCATCAAGGCGGGAGTGCCGGTGGTACCGGGCACCGAGGACGTGGGCAATCTGACCGATGATGATCTGCTGGGCATCGCCCCCAGGATCGGCTTCCCGCTGCTCATCAAAGCCACCGCGGGAGGTGGCGGAAAGGGCATGCGCGAAGTGGGCAGCCTGGATGAAATGCCCGTGCTGTTGAATTCTGCACGGCGCGAGGCTGAGGCGGCTTTTGGAGACGGTAATGTCTATCTGGAAAAGCTCGTCGAGGGGGCGCGGCATATCGAATTCCAGATCATGGCGGACACACAGGGCAATGTGATCCATCTTGGGGAACGTGAGTGCTCGCTGCAGCGGCGTCACCAGAAATTGATCGAAGAGGCTCTCTCCCCCTTCATGGATGAGGACCTGCGGACGCGCATGGGCGCAGTGGCGGTCAAGGCCGCGCAGGCAGTGGACTACCAGAACGCCGGCACCATCGAATTCCTGGTGGATAAGGATCGCAATTTCTACTTCCTGGAGATGAACACCCGGCTTCAGGTGGAGCATCCCATCACGGAGATGGTCACCGGGGTGGATATTGTCGCGGAGCAGCTCCGTGTGGCACGCGGCAGGCAGCTTAGCTACACGCAAGATCAGGTGAGTTTCAACGGACACGCCATTGAGTGCCGTATCAATGCCGAGGATCCCTATAACAACTTCCTGCCCTCCACCGGCCGTATCACCCACAGCCTCCTCCCCACCGGCCCCGGCGTGCGCATCGACACTGGCGTTTACCCGGGATTTGAGATCACTCCCTACTATGACCCCATGATCGCCAAACTCATCGTCTGGGGAGAGACGCGCGCCCAGTCCATTTTACGGATGCGCCGCGCCCTCGAGGAATACCGGATCGTGGGTGTACGCACCAATATTCCCTTTCACCAGACGATGATGGACTCGCACCGTTTCATGGCAGGTCAATACGACACCCGCTTTGTGGAGGAGCGATTCTCAATGGAGGAGTCCGGGAACGGCATCAGCGAAGAGCACACTGAGATCGCAGCCATTCTCGCCGTGCTGGCAGCTCACCGCGAGGCCGAGCTTTCGGCGCATGTTGTCCGACGGGGCGAACGCGATACCAGCAACTGGAAATGGGTTGGCCGCTGGGAACGGATGCACCGCTAGAGGCGCCCTTATGAAGTATATTGCGACCATCGAAGGCAAGGAATATACCGTCGAGATCGTCGACGAGAAGCACCTCCGCATCGGGGAGCGCCTGGTACCCGTGGATTTCGTGACCGTAAGCGGACAGCCCGTATTCTCCCTGATCGTGGATGGCAGGTCCTACGAATCCTTCGTCTACCCGGGCGAAGATGGGGACTGGCAGGTACTCCTGCTCGGGCGCCAGTTCTCCGTGGAGGTGGAGGACGAACGCGAGAAGCGTTTGAGGGTGGTGGGCGGCAGCTCGGTGGCGGAGGGCGCAGAATTCCAGATGAAGGCGCCCATGCCGGGACTGGTGGTTAGCGTCAATGTTGAGGAGGGCCAGAAGGTGGACAAAGGCCAGGTGCTGGTCGTCCTGGAATCCATGAAGATGCAAAACGAGTTGAAATCACCCAAAGCCGGAACCATTGGCCGCATCAAGGTCAAGGCAGGGGAGACGGTGGAACAAAGGCAGACTCTGCTCAGCGTTCAATGAGATGAACAGGCGGGAGATCGAGGCCAAATTATATGTACGCTCGCTGGGGAAGGTGGAGCAGCGCCTTCGACAATTGGGCTCCCAGCTTATCCAGCCACGGACCCTGGAGATCAACCGCCGATTTGACCTCCCGGACCGGCGCTTGAGCAGGGCCGGGCAGGTATTGAGATTAAGGCAGGACACCCGGGCGCGCCTGACTTATAAAGGACAGGGAAAATCCGATCATGGAGTACTGAACCGGATCGAGTTGGAATTCACGGTCAGCGATGCAGACATGGCACGGCAGATGTTGGAGGCCCTGGGTTATATACAAAGCGCCATCTATGAGAAATTCCGCCGGGTCTATGAGTTGGAGGGCTGCGAGATCATGCTGGATGAACTGCCCTATGGTGATTTCGTGGAAATCGAGGGTCGGGATGCAGGGTCTGTCCACAATACAGCCAGACTGCTTGGAATGCGTATGGAACACGCATTAGAGCTGAGTTACCTGGGGATCTACGAACATTACTGCGCAGGACGCGATATGGGACCCGAAACACTCACTTTTGAAGCATTAAAGGGACAATCCCCGACTGCCGGTGAACTGGGCCTCACTGCAGCGGACTGATCCGACTGATCGGGGGAAACTGCAAGGAATCCGGGTTGTTCACGGCCCGGTTTTCGCTTAATATAAGGGTGGTCACACAACAACGGAGCATACATGGAAACCACAAAAGGCATCGCCGGAGATCTTGAAAAATTGAGAAAACACCTTCCAGACCTGCGTACTTTTTGGGGCCTGGTGCGGATCCTGCTGACGCCGGTGATCCTCTTCCTGCTCGTCGGCCAGCTTTTCATGATGAGCGATGCATTCATGGGGTTGTGGATGTTGGATGCCGAGATCCTGACACTGGCAATGGGATTCCTGAGTCTTTACCTGTTTTTTCGTTTGCGAGAGCCTCTCGTCCAACGGTATAGCGAACAGGCCTACGCGTTAGGCTTCAAGCGGTTTATTACGCCCGGGCTTGCGATCATTGTGGCTGTGATCGTGCGCATCCGCTACATCGGTGGACCAGTGATCCCGGATCGGTTCCTGGATCCCGCCGGGCTTCTCCTTGGCTGGCTTTTCAT
>CAYMQX010000248.1:0-5072 GCA_964392495.1 uncultured Anaerolineaceae bacterium | reverse complement strand
CTCGTCACCCGGCACCAGGCGGGCGTGTTCAACGTCTGCTACCGCCTGCTCCACGACCGCGCCGACGCCGAGGATCTGGCACAGGAGGCTTTCCTGCGCGCCCAGGAGCGCCTGCACACCTTCGACCCGGAGCGCGGCTTCGGTCCCTGGATGCGCCGCGTGGCCGCCAACCTGTGCCTCAACCAGCTCGAGGCGCGCCGCCCCGCCGCCGCCCTGGACGAGGAGCGGGACGCCGCACAGACCCCCGGCCCCGAACAGCAGGCCGAGAACAACCAACGCAGTGAGCAGGTCCGGCAGGCGCTGGCCTCCCTGCCGCCGCACTATCGCATCGTCGTCGAGCTGCGGCACTTCCAGGACCTGTCCTACGACGAGATCGCCGATGAACTCCACATCCCGCTGAGCGACGTGAAGAGCCATCTCTTCCGCGCCCGCAGGCTGCTGGCGGAGAAACTCCATGCACCTGACCGATGAGCAGCTCAACGAATATCTGGACCACGAATCCGCAGAGAGCCACCTGATCGAGGCGCACCTGGCTTCCTGCGCGGGCTGTGCGGAACGGCTCGCCGCGCTGCAAGCCCTGTTCAGCGAGTTGGAGGCGCTGCCCGAGGCGGCCCTCCGCCGCGACCTGGCGGAGCGCTTCCGCTCCCGCCCGGCGCCGCTGCCCTCCTGGCTCCGGCTGGCGGCGCTCCTGCAGGCCGCCCTGGCCCTCGCCGCGGGCGCCGCCGCGCTGCCGCTCCTGCGCGCCTGGCTGGCGCAGTTCCACGCGCCCACCCTCCTGCCTGTGCTGATCAAGCTGCGCGCACTGTGGGACTCCTGGCCGGAGGCGCTCTCCGGCCTGCGCCTCCCCTCCTTCGAGCCGCCGCCGCTGCCGGTGGTGGAGCTCTCCAGCCTGCTGCTTGCGCTGGCCGCCGTTTCCATCCTGTGGATCCTGGGGAACGGGCTGCTGTTGAGGCGCCGCCCCCGCCAACCTTCCGGGAGATAACATGAACGAAATGCTTCGCCTGACGCTCGCCACCCTCCTGCTGACGATCCCCCTCACGGCGCTGTTCCTTGTGCTGGGCGCCCTCTTTCCGGAGCGCCTCAGCCGCACGCGCAGCGCCCTCCAGGGCGCGCCCGGGCGCTCCTTCGCCCTGGGCCTGGTGAACGCCCTCTTCTTCGGGCTGATCGCCTTCGTGCTGCTCTCGCTGTCGGAGGGACTCAACGGGTTCGGGAAGGCCGTACTCACCCTCCCCGCGCTGGTCATCCTGGGGCTGCTCGGCATCCTGCTCGGGCTCGGGCTGACTGCCGCCGTCCAGCACCTGGCCGGGCGCCTCTTCCCCGATCTGGCAGAATGGCAGGGCCGGCTGTGGAGCGCGGTCCTGCTCTGCCTGGCCTGCGGGCTGCCCTTCGCCGGGTGGTTCCTGCTCCTCCCTTATATCGGGCTGGCCGGCATCGGCGCCGCCATTTTGGGATTCTTCCAGAAGGGCTGAACCCCGCTTCCTTTAATACGGCCTGCGCACGCCCCGCCTTTAAGACTCCCGCCTGCCGGTCTCACCTGGAAGCCATGCTTGTGATGAGACCCGCCTCAAGCCTGCGGGAGTCTGTTCGTTAACCGCGACTGCAACTTTTCCCCCCTCCCGCCTGTATCCCTTGCAATCACCGATCAGAAAGGAAGCCCCTCATGGCCGATATCTCCGCCATATTCTTCATCCTGTTGATCCTCGGCGTCGCCTTCCCTGCCGTGCTGGCGGCCTGCTGGCTGCTCTTCCCGGCGCTCACGGGACGGGCCCAGGCCTGCGTCGAACGTACCCCCTGGCGCACCTTTTGGCTGGGGATCGCCCTCCTCCTCGCGCTTGCCATCCCGGTCGTGGTCCTGCTGGCGCTGCCCTTCGGGCCTGCCAAGTTCCTGGGCTGGCTGCTGCTGGTCGGGACCCTGGCGGTCTCCTCGCTGGGTTCGGCAGGCATCGCCGCCCACCTGGGGAGCCGGCTTTCAGGCAGGGGCAGCTTCACGCCGCTCAACGCCTACCTGCGCGGGGCGGTGATCCTGGAACTGGCCGCCTTCTTCCCGATCATCGGCTGGCTGTTCATCTGGATCCCCATGCTGATCGTCGCGTTGGGCGCGACCGCCCTGGCCCTGCTGCACCGCGAGCCCGGGACCGCACCCCGCCCCGCGCCCGCCTCCCTGCCCACCCAGGCCTGAGGCCGCCTCCGCCATGCTCACCCGCAGAGACTTCCTCCGGCTTGCAGCCCTTGTCCCCGCCGCCGCGGCGCTGGAGGCCTGCGTCCCTGTTTATCAGCGGCTGGCGGGCGCGCTGCCCGCCCTGCCCTGGGCGCCGCTGGAGGGGGCGGATTTCACCGCCCTCAACCGGCTCACCTTCGGCGCGGGGGTGCAGGAGCGTCTGCGCTTTGCCGAGCTCGGGCTGCAGGGCTTTGTGGAGGAACAGCTCGATTTCGCCGGGCTGGATGATTTCGCCCTGGACCTTCAGCTCTCCTCCTTCCACACCCTGGGCATGGAGGCCAACGAGCTGGAGGGCATCAGCAACCAGCTCTTCGACGGCTACGACCGCGAGAAGGTCCCCGCTGAGCTGCGCCAGGCCACGCTCCTGCGCCAGCTCTACAGCCGCCGCCAGCTTTATGAAGTGATGGTGGATTTTTGGAGCGACCACTTCAACATCTTCATTGGCAAGGAACCCTGCTTCTATCTTAAGACCGTGGACGACCGCGAGGTCATCCGCCGCCATGCGCTCGGGAACTTCCGCGACCTGCTGTGGGCCTCGGCGCACTCCCCGGCCATGCTGGTGTACCTGGACAACCAGGCCAACGTGCGCGGCACGCCCAACGAGAACTACGCCCGCGAGCTGATGGAGCTGCACACCCTGGGCGTGGAGGGCGGCTACTCCCAGCGTGACGTGATGGAGCTGGCGCGCTGCCTCACGGGCTGGTCCGTCAAGGAGCATTTCTGGCTCGGTGACTTTGTCTTCCGCCCCGACCGCCACGAGCCGGGGACGAAGCACGTGCTGGGGATGGAGATCACCGAAGCGGGTCAGGCCGAGGCCGGGCAGGTCCTGGAGCGGCTGGCCCTGCATCCCGCCGCGGCGCGCTTCCTCTCGACCAAGCTGGCCCGCCGCTTCCTCGCCGACGAACCCCCCGCGGAGATCGTCGAAAAGGCCGCCCGCACCTTCCTGGCGACGCGCGGCGATATCCCCTCCGTCCTGCGGGTCATCCTGCTGGAGGGGCTGCCCCTCGCCCGTCCCAAATACAAGCGCCCGCTCCACTTCATCACCTCGGCGCTGCGGATGCTCAACGCCGAGACCGACGCCGCGGCCCTGCAGGAGCACCTGCTCCGCATGGGACAAATGGCCTTCAACCTGCCCACCCCCGATGGCTACCCCGATACCGGCGAGGCCTGGCAGGGAAGCCTGATGCCGCGCTGGCAGTTCGCCTTCGCGCTGCTGCGCGGTGAGATCAGGAACACGCGCCACAACCTGGGCGCGCTGCTGGCCGCCCAGACGACCGGCGGCCTGGAGAGCCGGGCGGACGCGCTGGCCTCCCTGCTGCTGGGCGTTCCGCTGGAGGCCTCCGCTCGCGACGGTCTGCTCAAGACCCTGCGCCTTGCCGGCGCCGCAGATGATGAAGCCCTGGAGGTGCTGGCCGCCGGGCTGATCGCTTCCCCGGCCTTCCAATGGAGATGACCCACGGAGAAAAACCATGCTCGAAACCTTACCGATGCTCACCCTGCCTCAAAAGACCTGGATGCCGCGCTACTCCTTCGCACCCAGGAACCGTGCCCCGCGCGGCGATACGCTGGTAGTGATCTTCCTGCGCGGCGCGGCGGACGTCCTCAACATGGTGGTGCCGCACGGCGAGGCGGCCTATTACCGCCTGCGCCCCACCCTCGGCATCCCCCGCCCCGACGATGCGCGCAGCCGCAGGGAGGAGCGGGCCCTCGACCTGGACGGTTTCTTCGGGCTGCATCCCAACCTGGCCCCGCTGCTGGAGGCCTGGCAGGAGAAGCAGCTTGCCATCCTCCACGCCTGCGGCGCGCCGGACGAATCGCGCAGTCACTTTAAGTCAATGGAGCTGATGGAGCGCGGCGTGGGCGATGAGCGCGGCCCCGCCTCGGGCTGGATCGGGCGGCACCTCGCCACCCTCGATACGGGCAGCGCCTCGCCCCTGCGCGCCGTGGGCATGGGCACGCGCCCCCAGCGCAGCCTGAGCGGCACGATCCCGGTCTCGGCCCTGCGCTCCATCGTGGATTTCCACATGGGCGGCGATGCCCGCCGGTTGGAGCAGATGCGCCTCGCGCTGGATTACGTTTACCGGGAGGACGCCCTGGGCGAGGAGACCCTCGCCATCATGCAGACACTTCAAAAGCTGGACCCGGCAGCCTACCGCCCCCGCGGCGCGGCCTACCCCGATAGCGAGTTCGGGCTGGCGCTGAAGCAGACCGCCATGCTGATCAAGGCCGCGCTGGGGTTGGAGGTGGCGGCCATCGACGTGGGCGGCTGGGATACCCACTTCACCCAGGGCTCCGCCTCCGGCCTGATGCCCAACCTGATGAAGGACCTGGCCGCCGGGCTGGCCGCCTTCCACGCCGACCTGCGCGACGAGATGGACCGCATGACGGTCGTGACCATGTCGGAGTTTGGGCGCCGCGCCTACGAGAACGGCAGCCTGGGCACCGACCACGGCCACGGCAGCATGATGATGCTCTTGGGCGGGCATGTGCTGGGAGGCAGGGTCCACGGGCAGTGGCCGGGGCTGGAGCAGGGCCAGTTGGTGGGTCCGGGCGACCTGGCCGTGACCACCGATTACCGCGACGTGCTCGCCGAGGTGCTGCTGAAGCGCCTGAACAACCCCGCGCTGGACGAGATCTTCCCCGGCTATGCCCCGGTCTTCCGGGAGTTGATTCGCTGAACGGAGCGACCGAAAAAAACATGTCGCTGCGATCGCCCGAGTGGCGCATCCAGCGCCACATCGGGCATACCGGCGACACGAGTCGCCGGTGTCCCAATAGCGCCGACGAAGCAGCCCCACGCGAAATGCTGAGACGCCGGGGCTGAAGCCCCTGCTCAGTTCCCACGAAAGCCCTC
>CAYMQX010000247.1:0-5089 GCA_964392495.1 uncultured Anaerolineaceae bacterium | reverse complement strand
ATTTCAGCTCTGTTTATCCTTCCTATCTGACTCTCTTCGGAGGCCGGCAGATCGTCATCTGGCCGGCGCATTACTGCGATGCGGCGCAGGGATATCAAAACTGGGATTGCGCCCGCCAGCCTCTGAGCGATGGTCCGTTCTTACTTAAAGAGTGGGTGACCGGGGATCACCTGACCTTCGAAAAGAATCCGGGATATTACCGGCCGGGCAAGCCGGAGATCGATCAGATCATCGTCAAAGTCGTGCCGGACGCCACGGTCCGCACCACGATGATGCGCCAGGGCGATGCCGATGTATTGATGTGGGCCACGGAACAGGTCGCAGATGAACTCAAGCAGGATTCGGATGTCAAGCTGAGCGTCAGCCCCACCGCACGCTTCGTGATGAGGCTGTTTCTAAATCTTGCCGACAAAGGCTCGACTGATCCGGCCGCTCAGCCCAGCCCATTCTTTTCGGATGTGCGCGTGCGCCAGGCGGTCCGGGCCGCCATTGATGTGGATGCCATCACAGGCTCGGTCTGGTACGGATATGCACAGCCCGTCTGGTCGGAATTTTTCCGCCCCCCCTATGCCTGTGACATTCCTCGTCCAAAGTTTGACCCGGAGGCCGCGAGGTCACTTCTGGAGCAGGCCGGTTGGACCGACCAGGACGGGGATGGCATCCGGGAATGCAATGGCTGTCAGACCGCTGAGCCGGGTACGAAGTTCCAGTTCGAACTGACCACCTATTCCGAGTACGGCGAGCCGCTCGTTCTAACTCAGCAGTTGATCGCAGAGAACCTCAAGGCTGTCGGTATCCAGGCAGAGCTTTCCCAGCTCCAGGGCAGTGTAATGTGGGCCGATTCATCCAGTGGGGGAACCGAGCAATCCGGGAACTTTGAAGTCGATCTCTATGACGATGGTTACGCCGGCATTGACCCCACGGATTTCATCTGGCAGTACTATCATTCAGAATCGGCGATTCCCGACAATGGCTGGAACGTGGGACGCTGGATCAGCCCCGGGATGGATGCCGATCTGCAAGCGGCCTATGACCTGGACGAGACGGCCCGGCGTTCAACCTTCTGCAAGATGGCTTCCCTCCTGGATGCCCAGCTTCCGGAGATACTTCTGTTTTCCACCATTAATGCGGACGCGTATTCTGCCCGTCTGAACGGCGTTCAGGCCAATGTCAACAGTGTGGTAAGTTGGAATATCGCGGATTGGACACTAACTCCCTGATCGAACCTGGGGCGGGTGCTCGTGAGTCCGCCCGCCCCTTTTCAGAGGCAAATTGACACAATTTCTTGCCCGGCGGCTCATGCAAGCCCTGGGGATGCTGCTCCTTTTGAGCGTGGTTTTCTTCGCACTCGTCAACCTGGCCCCCGGCGGGCCGCTTTCCGGCTATGGAGATTCACGGCACATACCGCCCGAGCGGGTTGCCCAGCTTAAGCGCCAATTGGGATTGGATAAACCTCTGCCTCTTCAGTATGCGATCTGGCTGGTTGGCAACGATTGGATGAAGATCGACACAAACGGAGACGGCCTCTCCGATGGAGGCGGTACCCGCCGCGGCATCCTGCGCGGTGATTTTGGCTACTCCTTCCGCAACCGCAAGCCGGTGCTGGCGGAGATCGGTATGCGCCTTCCCAATACCATTTATCTCATGTCCATAACCCTGCTGGTCGCCCTCCTGATTGCCATCCCCATCGGGGTGCTCTCGGCGATCAAGCAGTACTCACCGTTCGATATTTTGGTCACCACGTTTTCCTTTGCAGGACAAGCCCTTCCCGAATTTTGGCTGGGGCTGATCCTGATTATTGTTTTCTATGTGCTTCTTAAGAATCCCCTTACCGGGCAGCCGCTTCTTCCGCCCGGTGGAATGTTTACGACCGGTGCGGAGTTTTCCATTACCGACCGGGTGCTGCACCTGATCCTTCCGGTCACGACCGGCGCGCTTGGGTGGCTCGCCTGGTATTCCAGATTCCTGCGTTCCAGCATGTTGGATGTCATCCACCAGGATTACCTGCGTACGGCGCGGGCTAAGGGCGCCTCATTGCAGCGTGTCATGTTCAAGCACGCCCTCCCTAATGCGCTCATTCCCCTTGTGACATTGTTCGCCCTGGATCTGCCGTACATTATCGGCGGAGCGGTCTTCATTGAGATGATCTTTTCCTGGCCGGGGATGGGACTGTTCTATTACCAGGCTGCCCTGCAAAGGGATTATCCCGTTCTGCTGGCGATCCTGATCATCGGCGCCCTGGCGATTAACCTTTCAAATCTCCTGGCGGATATCCTGTATGCCTGGCTTGATCCACGCATCCGCTATGGTTAGGGGCTGAGGCATGTCTGCATCCTCCATGGACCGGAAGATCACTTTGGCAGCCAGTATCCTCGAACAGGAGGATATGGCGAGTCGTGTTGGGAGGCGGTTTCGTCGGCACCCGGGCGCAGTGGCAGGATTCATTGTTCTCTGCCTCCTGGTCCTGCTGGCCATTGCTGCCCCTCTCTCGCCCTATGACCCTGAAAAGTCGGATATTTCCATGCGTTTTCAGCCCCCTTCCCTTCAGCATCCCATGGGAACGGATGGATTGGGGCGGGACTTGCTCACGCGCCTTCTCTATGGAGGTCGCATTTCGCTCACGGTGGGCGGCCTGGTCGTCCTGATCACCCTGACTATCGGTGTGACCATCGGCGCGGTCGCCGGTTACGCCGGGGGCTGGGTGGATACGGTTCTGATGCGCTTGACGGATGCCACGCTTTCGCTCCCATCCCTGCTGGTCCTTATCCTGTTGAGCGCCATCCTGCGGGAGGTGGAGATTCCCTTCTTTCAGCGCAGCAGCGTGTTTACCATTGCAGTCGTCATCGGCCTGCTCTCGTGGACCACCTTTGCCCGGCTGGTACGCGCGACCTTCCTGACCATCCGTGAGATGGATTTTGTTACCGCCTCGCGCAGCCTGGGTGCTTCAGGTCCACAGCTTGTCATCAAACACATTCTGCCGAACTCGATCGGTCCCATCATCGTGGAATCTACCCTGGAATTGGGATACGCGATTATCGAAGAATCAGGATTAAGTTTTTTGGGTTTTGGCATCCAGCCGCCTACTCCCAGTTGGGGCAATTTGTTGAGCAATGCCCAGGAGAACTTCCTCCGATATCCGTGGCTGGCGATCTTTCCCGGCCTGATGATTTTCCTGGCGATCATTTCGGTGAATTACATCGGAGATGGTCTTCGGGATGCCTTTGACCCCTACAAGGTGCTGGAAAAAGCCGGTGAGCGATAACCTCTGGGAAGGACGTCTCCATGCTCATCGGTGTCCGTTGGCAGTCTATTAAATTTTCTCTTCCCCGGGCGGATCTGCTCCCAGTTCTCTTTTCATCTTCTCCAAAGCCTGTCGATTCATCCGGTCGAAGATGCGCAGCGCCCACGGCTGGTTTGCCAGCCAGCCGATGATCGGGCCTTGTATCAGATCAAGTCCCCGGGCGGGGCCGGGCAGTGGAAGCAGTTCGGAAAAATCGACCCTGCGTCCCCCCAGGTCAAAAGTATGGCGGCCGGTGCGGATGGGCTTGACATCCTCCTGAAGGAATCTCCGCAGTTCATCCCGTTCATCCGGCCTCAGTTTTTGAGGCAGGTCGGAGGTCGCCTTGAATCCGCAGATCAGCGCCAGGTCCTGAAGAAGCTGCCTTTGCTCAGGCTTGAGCGTATTTCCATGAGATGAGAAATAGGCGACATCCGGATCGACCTGCACGAGGGGGCTAAGCCACAGGCGGTGCAGGGTGGTTCGGATTGCATTGCGTGTGCCGGGCGTGGTGGGGTTGTTGAGTAGCACTGCATCCCGGTGGACCTCCCATTCTCCGGCCACATCGGGGCCCACCCTCAACGCATCGCAAATGCCCAATGACGGAAAAATTGGTGAGCCGCAGGCCAGGAAGTAGGCCTTCTCACCCATCCCCTCGCGCAGGGCCATCAGCCCCTGCCTTAAAGCTGCTTCACGCGGCATCTCCTGATGGCGCTTCCCGGGCAGCCCGCCGCCATACAAAAAGTCCAGTTTCAGGTAATCGAAACCCCATGCCCGGACCTGTTTCATCAATGCCCTCAACCACTCCAGAACGCCGGGATGGGTGGTATCCAGGGCGCGAAGCTGCTGTCCCCAGTTGAAGCCGGCGGAGACAAAGTGCCCGAAAGCATCTTTAAGGAACCAGTCTGGGTGTTCACGAAACAGGCCCGAGCTCTCGGCTGCGATCAGTGGCGCGAGCCACAACCCCGCGGTCCTTCCCTGTGACTTGATACTCTCGGCCAGCGCCCTCATCCCGGACGGAAACTTGGAATTCGCCTCCCAGTCGCCGATCCCGGTTTCCCAGCCATCATCCACTTGCAGCACATCGAAGGGCAGGTCTTTTAGTCCGTCGAACACCTGCATCAGCAGAGATTCATCGATGGCGGTGTACAGGCTGTACCATGTACACCAGATGCGCAGGGCCGGCTTCCTTTCGATCCTTCCCAGTGAGCCTCCCAGGAGTTCCGCGTATTTCTCAAAGATCGCCTGTTCGTCCCCGTAAAGAACAGCCCATTCAACCGGCCCGTCCTCACACCAGCCTTCCAGCCGGTCGTTCGTCAGGCGCACGTGGGTTTCAAGCCCCAGGGCGCCCAGGAGCAGCACCTTTCCGCCATCGAATTCCACGGCCCCGAACCACGAACTGTGTGGACCTTCATCGAGGGCATATTCGGTATCGGTTTGCATGGGTCGCAGGATCGCCGGACGCTGGATGGACATCGGGCCGGTATCGCTCCAGGTCGCCAGTGACCAGGACTGCCATCCGTGCCGGAGGTAGCGGGCTGGTCGTCGGGGAAGACTGAGGCTGACCCTGCTTCCCCTCAGGCGTGGACCACCCGGCGTCCCGGTGATCTCGTCGGCGGTGATCCTGATCGCCAATCCATGCAGCCCAAGAGTCAGATCCATGTCCCTATTATCCCCGCCTATGCTTCGTTCTGCAAGGATGCTCACAGCCTCGCGCTGCGCGCCACCTCTCCCCCTTGCCTTCCAGGAAAGGGGGTCGGGGGGATAGGTCCGCGGAGGCGCTTCACCTCCGGTTCGATCCGTTCAGCGCGA
>CAYMQX010000246.1:0-5112 GCA_964392495.1 uncultured Anaerolineaceae bacterium | reverse complement strand
GTCGATATCGTCGAGCTTCTCCCACTTTTCCAGCATATAGACCAGGGCATCCACCACCTCCCCCAGGTTGTGAGGAGGGATGGAGGTGGCCATGCCCACCGCGATGCCGGTGGCGCCGTTGACCAGCAGATTGGGGATGGCCGCCGGAAGGACGCTCGGCTCCTCCAGGGTGTCATCGAAGTTGCCGGTGAAGTCCACCGTGTCCTTGTTGATATCCGCCAGGATATCCAGCGCCGCAGGGGCCAGGCGAGCCTCCGTGTAGCGCATGGCAGCCGGGGGGTCGCCGTCCACCGAGCCGAAATTACCCTGCCCGTCCACAAGCAGCGTACGCATGGAGAAGTCCTGCGCCAGCCGCGCCATGGCCTCGTACACCGCCGAGTCACCGTGGGGGTGGTATTTACCCAGCACCTCGCCCACGATGCGGGCGGACTTCTTGTAGGGCGAATCGGAGCGCAGGCCCATATCGTACATGGCATACAGGATGCGCCGCTGCACGGGCTTCATGCCGTCGCGGGCGTCGGGCAGGGCGCGCGCCACGATCACCGACATGGCGTAATCGAGGTAGGCCTGCTGCATCTCGTGGTCAATATCGATCTTGCGAACGGAACCGAGTACCATGATCTCTCCACAATCCCCCCGCGCCTCCCTCCCGCACAAGGCGGGGGAAGGAACGGGAGAGGAAAATATGTTCTATTGGCGGGGTAATCTTACGGGCAAAGGGGCCGGGCGTCAAGATGCTTCAGCGATTGCATTCCGATATGCCCGGTGCCATAATATCAGCAGGCAAACATCCCGACCAGGAGGCAGGCATCATGCCCACAATCGATATTCTTCAAACGCTTGCCATCATATTCTCGCTCGCAGTCGCGGTCTACCAGATGAAGCTTTATGTAAAGGCTGAGAAGATCTCCATTGTGACCCGCATCAGCGAACGAAACGACGCGCTTCTGAATGACCTGCTGGCCCATATCGACGGTACAAAAAAGTTCTCTGAGGCGTTCAAACCTGGCGAGGGGGTGTATTTCAGCGATCCGCGCGTTTCGATCACGTACCGTGTCCTGAATTTCTGGGACGAAATGTTCTATTACCGCCGACAGGATTACATGGAAGAAAGCACCTGGCTGCTGTACCGGAACACCTTGCGAAATTTCATGAGCAACCCATTTGCCTCTTCATTCTGGGAGCATGTCCGCGGCGAATACAATCCTCATTTCCAGGAGTATGTGGATGCCTGCCTGAAGGAATGGGCCTGATACATCCTCCCAATTGGTGATTGCCCCGCCTCCCCGCTTTCGCTACAATCGGCAAAATTAACCGGTCAGAGGCGGTGCGGCCTGTGGCCGCTCACATGGAGGAGCATCCACCAATGAAAATGGATTCTGCCAAGAGCGTCTGGGCCGGGAGAGGCATTACCTGGCTGATCCTTATCTTTGTCTCCTGCGCCATCATCTTCGGAGCCTCGTTCATGCTCGGCCCGGCGCTGTTCTCCAGCGACGCAGTCGGGCGTAAAGTGGCCGTGACCGCCTTCTGCCCCGGCGCGGTCTCCACCAGCGAGCAGCAGGGCGCATCCTCGCAGACCACCACCAGCCCCAGCGGTCCCTACGGCCATACCGTGGAGATCACCTGCAACATGCCGGATGGCTCCACGCAGACCATCCGCAATGAGCAGTATGCCGCCGCCTCCATCGGGGCCATGTTCGGCGGCGGCGCGCTGTGCGGAGTGGGCATCTCGCTGCCGCTCTTCCTCATCCCCTTCTTCCTCTTCCGTAAAAAGAAAACGGAATAATTTGCGGCTGCGGGGGGAGGGTGTCCCGGGATCCATCTTCCCATCCAGTGGAACAGGACATGGGACTGCCGCCCGCCTCACTGATACCAGATCAGCCAGCCCTTTGAAAGCCATTTGCGATTCAGATCCAGCCTGTAGGCTTTACCCAGCTCGTGAGCCGCGGCGGCAAACCACTGCCGCAGGCCGAAGGCCCTCGCGCCGGCCTGCACAGATGCGGCACGCTTCCAGGCCTCAAAGAATCCGAAGATGGGTTCCCCGGGGGTCATGTGATGGATCAGGCTCTTGGGCAGGATGGTCTGAAATCCGCCCACGTCGAACCCCAGGCGGAAGTTGGTACTGAAGACCAGCGCCTCAGGTTCCCAGCCGCTGCATCCCCTGCGCGTCAGCCGGGCCGCCCACAATTGTCCGTAGGGTGTGGAAGTACCTTCGATCATCAATCCGCCTTCCGGCACATACTCGCCGAGACGCGCGTACGCGGGAGGGACATCCTTCTCTTCGTACTGCCTGAACACATTGAAGACCCGGATCAGCCGCACACGTTCACCCGGCAGCAGCGGCAGGTTGAAGCCTCCCAAGCGGAAGAAGGTCTTATCGTCTGCGAAGGGACGGGCAGCCTCCACCCGCGCCGGGTCGATCTCCACCCCCAGGATGCGCAATTCAGGGTTGACCTTCCGGAAGCGCGCCGCGCTCTCCAGTGTGGTGCGCGCGTCGAAGCCATAGCCAAGGTCCACGTACAGAGCCTGCGCGAAGGGACCATCCGTACGGCGCAGCAGGGAGGGCTCGTACATCAGGATGAAGTTATCGGCACGCCGCAGGCGGTTGGAGGCAGTCTTCCCCCGCGTGGGCAGGCCCTCGGGTTTCATGGAGCGGGTGCGGAGCATGGCTGATTCATAAAAGCAGAGACGCCGTTCCCGGCGTCCCTGCCCATTTACAAAGGTCTCTTGCTAGTCGCCAGCGGTCACATCCGGCAGCTCGCTCCACTGGGCAGCCGAGCCTTCCTTGCCTTCCCCTTCCTTGAAGCGGTTGGGGACGAAGCCGGTACCGGCCGGGATGAGCTTGCCGATGATCACGTTCTCTTTCAGACCGAAGAGCGGGTCGGTGGTCGAGCCGATGGCCGCGCCCGCCAGCACCTTGATCGTGTGCTGGAAGGAGGAGGCCGAGAGGAACGAGTCGGTGCTCAAAGAGGCCTTGGTGACGCCCAACAGCACCTCGCTGAACTTGGCGGGCTGCTTGCCCTCCGCCAGGAGCTGCTCGTTCATCCTGCGCATTTCCAGGCGGTCCACCGGGTCGCCGGGCAGCTTGCGGGTATCGCCCGGACGCGTGACCTGCACCTTGCTCATCATCTTGCGGATGATGACCTCGAAGTGCTTGTCGTGGATGTTCTGACCCTGCGAGCGGTACACCTTCTGGACCTCGTTCAGCAGGTAAAGCTGGCAGGCTTCACGGCCCTTGATGCGCAGCACCCGGTGCGGGTTGAGCGAGCCTTCGGTAAGCTGCTCGCCGGCCTCCACGTGCTGGCCCTGTTTGACCAGCAGGCGGGAAGTGGAGGGGATCTCCTCCTGCGACTCTTCCCGCTGCTCATAGGAAACGATGACCTTGCGGGCCTTCTTCTCCACCGCCACCCGGCCGGCGTGCTGGGAGACAATGGTGGCCTCGCCCTGGGTCGCCAGGACATCCCCCACCTTGACCTCGGCCTCATCCTTGACCGCGAACTTCCAGTCCTCGGGGATGGGATAGGCTTCGTGGACCATCTCGGAGTGCAGAATGTGCACCTCGCGCTGGTCGGAGTACTTTTCCGAGAGCACAATATTGACGGTGCCGCTGATCTCGGCCATCCGGGCTTCGCCCTTCGGCTGCTTGCGGGCCTCGAAGATCTCTTCCACGCGGGGCAAGCCGGTCGTGATATCCGCGGCAGCGGCCACACCGCCGGTATGGAAGGTGCGCAGCGTCAGCTGCGTGCCCGGTTCACCAATGGACTGGGCGGCCACGATCCCCACGGCTGCACCGAGTTCCACCTTCTCTCCGCGTCCCAGGTCGATGCCATAGCACATGGCACAGATGCCGTGAGCCAGCTCACAGGTGAGCGGCGAGCGGACCTTGACTTCCGTCACGCCTGCCGCTGCGATCTTGTAGGCGCGCGCATGATCGATCATTTCGTTGTATTCGGCCAGCACCTCACCGGTCTTCGGGTCCAGGATGCGCTCGGCCGCCAGGCGGCTGTACATGCGGTTGGCCATCGTCTGCCCGGCGATATCGTCCGATTTGCGGATCCAGATACCATCGTGCGTGCCGCAGTCATCCTCGTTGATAATGACGTCCTGGGCAATATCCACCAGGCGGCGCGTCAAGTAACCCGCATCGGCCGTACGCAGAGCGGTATCGGCCAGACCCTTGCGGGCGCCGTGCGTCGAGATGAAGTATTCCAGAGCCGTCAGGCCGCCGCGGAAGTTCGAGCGGATCGGCAGCGGGATGATGCGCCCGGACGGGTCGGCCATCAGGCCGCGCATACCCGCCAACTGGGAGATGGTGGAGAAACCGCCCTTGGTCGCGCCCGAGGTGGCCATGGTCGAAAGGTTGCCATCCGGGTCCATGTGCTTCTTGACCGCCTCACTGACCTGGTCGGTCGTATCCTGCCAGATCTTGATCTCGCGCTCGTTGCGTTCCTGCTCGGTCAGCAGACCGCGGCGGAAGTCGCGCACCACCAGGTCCACCTGCTGCTGGGCCTGGTCGATCATCTCCTTGCGCTCCGGCGGGACGGAGATATCCGCGACCGCAAGCGTAGTGCCGGATCGCATGGCGAACTCGAAGCCCAGGGTCTTTACGCGGTCAGCCACGTCCGTGGTGACATCCTGTCCGCACAACTGATAAACATCGGCGATCAGGTCCTTTACGCCGCCCTTATCCAGCTTGCGGTTGACAAAGCGCACCTGCTCCGGCAGGATGCGGTTGAAGATCACGCGTCCCACCGTGGTGTCGATTATGCGGGTCTCGGCGTGGTCCAGGCGGTCAGCCTTGTCGGAATACCAGGTGCTGGTGCGCAGCCGGATGCGGCTATGCACCTCCACCTGATCAAGCTGGAAAGCCAGCTCGACCTCGTCCATGTCGGCGAAAATGCGCCCGTCACCCTTGTGAGCGGAATTCTGCTCCATCGTCAGGTAGTAAACGCCCAGGACCATATCCTTGGAAGGCGAGATGATCGGATCGCCATCCGCGGGTTTCAGCAGGTTGCGGGAGGCCAGCATCAGGGTGCGGGCTTCCTCCACCGCCTTGCTGGAAAGCGGCACGTGCACGGCCATCTGGTCGCCGTCGAAGTCGGCGTTGAAGGC
>CAYMQX010000245.1:0-5131 GCA_964392495.1 uncultured Anaerolineaceae bacterium | reverse complement strand
ACATCGCTGATGATCTGCAGGCGTTGAGCACGCCCCTCGCTTTGCTGGCGGGACTGTTCAAGATCGAGGGTACGCTCGTGGACCCGATTTTCCAGACCGGTTAGCGCCTGTCGAAGCTGATAGGTCATGTTGTTAAAAGCTGTGGCAAGGATGCCAATCTCATCCTGGGTGGAGGCCTGGGCGCGGGCAGTCAAGTAGCCTTTGGTAATCCTTTCAGCCACCTGGGTGAGTGCCGCGATGGGCTCCATAAGGATGCGAGAAGCCAGCAAGGAGGCAAAAGCAACAACTCCAAGGAGCAAGAGGGAAATCAGCACAAATCCACGTGTCTGGATTTTGATGGGAGCGAAAAGAGAACTCTCGGACCGGTAAACGAGAACCAGCCAGTTGGAATTATGCAGGGTGGTGGATGTGGCAACTGTCTGTTCTCCCAGGTCTGGGGAGAAGGAACTGAAGTAGGGATTGATCGCAGCATTGGTCAGCCCCGCCAGGGTGTCTTCCGAGGGGGAAAGAGCATCTTCGGATGTTCCAGATGCAAGCCGACCCTCCTTTTGGAGTGCTTTCAGATTTTGATCCGACATCGCTCGCAGCGATTTATGAAGTTCATAATTTCTGCCGGTGTAGGCCATGCGAACAAAGTTGCTACGATCCACAAGGGAGAGCAGGTAACCTGGTTGGGTAACCAGGGGCTTGATGATGGATTGGAGGACAAAACCGTTATATTCGACGCGGAGCACGCCAATGACCCTGCCTGAGGCATCCCGGACAGGGGCGCTAAAGTACAGATGAGGAGTCTGGTCTCGGAAGGTAAGATCAGAGACGTAGGCCTGGCCTGATCGGATAACCTTCCAAAAATATTCAAAGGTAACCTCCTGCCTGCCAATGTATCTTGCCTCGGAATCCAGGATGTTCACGCCCTCCATGTCGAGCAGCCCCAGGGATTCCATGTAGATCGGATCAGCCTGAACAAAACTCTTAAGAACATCCAGCGCGTCCTTCTGGGCCATCCCCGCACGGAGGTTGGCAGGATAAAGCGAAAGGAAGGCGACCAACTCAGGCTGGCTCGCAGCAACGCGAACCATATCCACCTGGTTGGCGACGAAGCCATCCACTTGGGCGGCTGTCAGATTTGCCAGGTTCTCGAGTTCACGATTACCCTGTTCGCGAAGGTTCTGGCGAGTAACAGCATTGTTATAGAGTCCCAGAATTGCAAGCGGGACGATGGTAACGAGCAGGAAGGCTACCAACAACTTAAGGCGAAGGGTATAGAGGGAAAAGCGGCGGAGAATAAAATAAATGTAGACCGCCGAAAGTGCAATGGATAAGGGAACAGCGGCAATGGAAGGAGAACGAATTCCAAATGTGACTGGCAGGAAAAGATCAACAACAATGACAATGACACTCATGGCCAGGCTGACGCCGCCAACTCTTAAAGGCCAGGGGGCAGGAAGAGTAACGGCAGCCATGGCGGAGACAACCAGCAGGCTGGCGATGGCAGGTGCGGTTACCTGTCCGGCAGCAAGATAGGGCAGAGCAAGCGTGGAGACCAGGATAGTGCCGATGAAGATGCCACTGCCCACGGTCACCATGCCCAACTGAGCGAGAATGGCTGTGACCAGGGCGATCAGGGCAAGTCCGGCGGCGATGTAGACCCCGAGAAAATTCGGGACTTCACCATGGTGGGCAGTTCGATACCCAATCAATCCAACAATGACCAAGCCAATGAATGCAAGGATGCTGATCCAGAGTAGATTGGACTTTCGCTCCGAAATTTGTTCATCCTCATCGGTTGTGGGTGGGGTGAGGGGTTTATCCAGCATGGGATATCGCTTTCATCGTTGGCATGGGAAGTGTCATGCTTCGAACCCTCCCTTATGGCCATTCCCTGATGTGGAGGGCTGTGGAGGCTGAATTTGGACCAAAACGTCGGAGCCTCCCAGAGCGCGGCTGAGCTCCTCGGCGGCGGTTTTAATAATGGATTCGTAAAGGGACGAGGAACCAATGCGGGCAGAGATATCAGATGTTAGACGTTCGACCTCGGCCCGATGTGTGGTTTCCTCGAGCAGGCGGGCATTGTCAAGGGCCAGGGCAACTTGGGCAGCAACCTCCTCTGCCACGATGCGTTCACGGGCACCCCAGATCGGTGCGGCCGGCTTGCGATGCAGGTGGATCATTCCAATTTCCCTGCCGCGCAAGACAAGGGGAATGTGAAGTGTGCCGGTGTTCGTGATGGGTTCTGATCCGTCGTAAGGATGGAGCCCGGTGGGTTTGTATTGGAAGGCGTGATTCCGGCCTCTGAGGAAGCGTCCCCAAAGTTGAGGGGCTAGAAGGGAATTTACGGATTCAAATTGTGCAATCGCTGCCTCTGATTCTGAGAGGAGACGAGCGTTTTCAATGGCAGTTGCCAGTTGGCTTGCAAGAGCCTGCATAACTTCCAAATCACCTTCCGAGAAGGCTTGGGGGAGATCGGATTGGATGTCCAAGGCCCCGATCACGCGTTGGCGGGCGATCAAGGGGATGGTCATTTCGGAGCGAGTGAGCGGCAGGAAGGGATTTTTAAGGAAGAATTCGTCCGAACCCACATCCAATGCAATGCGAGGCAGCCCCTTGCCGGTAACGAATCCCACAATGCCCTGGTCGCCAGCTTTGAGGCGATGGCCGGCCTCAAGCATCCTGGCACCTCCTTCGGAAGATGCGGCCTGAAGAATGGCGTTTTGGGAGCCCTGGTCCAGCATGAAAATGCCGACGTGGTAGAACTTGAACTGTTCTGAGACGGTGCGAACGATGTCGTTCAGCAGGGCCGGAAGATCATGAGTGCCGGTAATCTTTCGGGCGACGTATGAGGCTGCTTCGAGCTGAGCTGTTTTGCGGAGAGAATCGCGAGTTCGACTTGCAACACGCTCCTCAAGAAGCCTGCGTTCGGCATCAAGCTCTTTAAGAGAGCGGGATGCGCGATCCTGGGCTCGCAGAAATTCCTTCATTAGCAGATCGATGCCTAGAATAAAAATAGCATCCAACAAGATGATCAAAGCTCCACCGCGGATCCAGGTCGTCATATCGCCGGGCCACATATTTAGAGTGGTGATCTGCATGTGCGATCCCAGGATCAACCAACCCCCGATGGCGATTGTAAGAAGTGTAAGAGCAGCGGTCCAAATACCGGCGCGGGGTGAAATGAGCATACTTGTGATCAGAGCGGTGACCACAAAGAATACACGGGCATTGGCCCAGATTCCAGTCTCATATAGCCCCCCGATACCCAGCACATAAAAGAGGCTGATGAAGCTCCAGGCCCGGAAAGAGTAGGAAAGCCGGGCAAATGTGGCTATCAACAGGGCAAGATAGGCGGCACTATAGAGCGCCAATATCACGGGGTTGCGGTTGGCCAGAAGAGAGGGAATCAGGGCAACCGGACCAAAGATCACCGCGCCCCGCATGATCAGGCGCAAGAATTGTTCGCGCCATGCATGAAAGGAAAAGATTTCGATGGTTTTATTGGAACTTTCCCGGTGGATCATTCTCCCTCCACCTTCAGCTCGATGGTTATTTCATCTGTTTCCAGGGCGCGCCCCAGTTCCCGGGCGGCAGTCTGCAGGATGGCATCCGTGGATGTGGATGTCCAGATCTTGCTTGTAATCTCAGCCACCACATGCTCGCGGCGTGCTGAGGATTGACTTTCTTCCACAAGGCGGGCGTTTTCAAGCGCCAGGGCGGCTTGGGCAGCGATGGCTTCGATCATCCCCTTTTCCTCGGCCGTCCAATCCCGGGCGCCTGCCACCTGGATGCCTCCGATGGATTGATCACGAAGGATGAGAGGTATCTCGATCTCGGAGAGGGATTCGCCTGGCTCGGCTTCTCCGATGGCATACTCGAGCACCCCTTTTTCGGAGCTAAAGCCCACCCATGAATCCAGTAGGTATTGTCTCTGAATGGCCTGCATATCCTGGAGAGCGCGTTGGGCGTTTTGGAACGAGCGGGCATTATCCAGGGCGACGGCGACTTGATTGGCCACCGTCTTCAGGGTTTCGATCACCTCATCGGTGAATTCACCTTCACGGGTGGATTGGGCATCGATAGCGCCATAGACACGGTCGCCCACCACCAGGGGCAGGGCGATTTCGGAGCGCGTGTATGGAAGCAAGGGGTTCTCAAATCGTGCGGGTCCTTCGGCAGTGTTCATGGCAACAACAGGCTCACGGGTATGAATGGCACGTCCAACCATATTGCGATTACCAATCTCCAGCCTGTGATGGTTGGCCCGCAGAACGCGGCCGGCATCTCCGGTCGCGGCTCGCAATTCAGCCCAGGTGCCCGTCGAATCCGTCAGAAAGAGGGCGGCGTAGTAGTAATTGAACTCCTCGGCGATCACGTTGACAACGCGTTCAATCAGCGGCTCACTATCCAAAATCGCGGTAATGGCATTCCCTACCTGAACAGTGGCTCGCAGTTGGGCAGTCCGATCTTGAACCCGGGCCTCCAATGATTGCTGAAGGGCTGCCAGGCGATCAATCATGCGGTTGAAGAAAATGGCCAGCTCACCGACTTCATCTGTGGTCACAGATGAAAGACGCTGGGAGAAATCCCCAGTCTCGATCAACCGAAAGGCTGCGGTCATGCTGCGAATAGGCAGGATGATCGAGCGAACGATCAAATATGCGATGACCAATCCGAAGATGATGACAACGGCCGCAGCTATGACTGATTGAAGTTGAAAGCTGAGTAGGGTTGGGGCCGCCGGGCCTGTAGTGGCTTGTAAAGTATGTTGGAATCCGATGGGAGCAATCAACAGTACACTCATGAGAACCAGGGCCGCCGAGACCCCCAAGAGTTTGATGGACAAGCTGAAACGAGCAGCGCCCTTCAACTGCGCATTGAATTCCTTCGGGATCAGGACGCGGCGGGCAGGTTTGAGAAATTGCTCCAGGGCAAATACCGAAAGGGTAGTGCTGCCAGTTGCCGAGGCCAGTCCGCCCAGGAGGATGTATATCATTTGGTTCCCGGAGATGTGATATACGAGAAAAAGATATACGGTAACGGGAACCACTTGCCCAAGCAGAAAAATAAGGCCGGTGATGGGTATGAATCGCAGGGTCAGAGAATTGATCTCATCCCAGGCTCTTTCCTCCAGGACCAG
>CAYMQX010000244.1:0-5144 GCA_964392495.1 uncultured Anaerolineaceae bacterium | reverse complement strand
CGCGAATTCGAAGTGGTCGGCGAGCCTTACGATTACGGGCTGGAAAATTCCCAATACGTCCGATTCTTGGAAACCAAGCGAGGGTAGGGATCAATGATGCATAAACTGGATAAAGCAACCGCCATGGGTCGGGGAGTCCTGATCTTCGTATACCTCGCGGTGTTGACAGGGCTGGAATTCTTCGTTGCAGTGGCGATGCAGAGCGCCCCGCTCCTCGCGGTGCTGGCGTTGGTCAAGGCAGGGCTGGTGGTTTACTACTATATGCACATCCACCGCCTGAATGAGGATGAAGGTGCGGACGACCGGCACTCCTTCGCTTACAAGTCCGGCACCAACCGCATTGGATTGTGGCTGTTCCTGCTTTCGGACTCCTTCGTCTTTGGCGGCCTGATGGTCACCCGCATCAACCTCCTTGGGCTCACCAGGCCCGAACTGAATCAGATGCTGGGGCTGGCCGTGACCTCGGTTCTGCTGATCTCCTCCTTCTTTATGAACCGCGGCGAAATTGCCATGTCACACGGTGATCGTAAGACCTTTATCGCCAACACCTTCATCACCTTCCTGCTGGGACTGGCCTTCCTGCTGGGCGTCGTTTTGGTGGAATGGCAGGTCGCCATCCGGGAGGGCATGACCCCGGATTCGGGTACGCATGGCGCGGTCTTTTTCATGATGACCGGCATGCACGCCTTCCATGTGTTCACGGGGCTGGTTTTACTGCTGGTGGTATTGTTCAATGCGCGCCGCGGCCTGTACTCAGCCGAGAAACATTGGGCGGTGGAGGCTGCCGCTGTGTACTGGCATTTTGTGGATGTGGTCTGGATTTTCTTTTACCCGGCGCTCTACCTTATCGGAAAGGCTATTATCTAGCGCACGCCTCGGGATTCTGGTATAACTATTAACGGTAAGTGATGGTATCGGGGCGGCCGGGGGTCGCCCTGAATTTTTGGAGGAGCAGAGGCATGGATCGTAAATTGATCTGGGTCGGAGTGGGGGTATTGGCATTGCTCGTGCTGGCAGCCGCCGCCACAGCTTTGCTGGCCAGGCCGCCGGAATTTTATGGGACCGTTTATGAGCCAAAGCCGGCCGCCGATTTCACCCTTCCCACCGCAGATGGAGGTCAATTTCAGTTGGCAGGCCAGAAAGGCAGGAATGTCCTGCTTTTTTTTGGGTTCACACATTGCGCCGATGTCTGTCCGACGACGCTCGCAAATCTGAAACTGGCGTTCTCGCAGCTCGGAGCGAAGTCAAAGGATTTTCAGGTGATTTTTATCACCGTGGATCCGGAACGGGATACTCCGCAGGTGATGCAGAAGTATGCGGCTTCGTTTGATTCCTCCTTCCTTGGTCTCTCAGGCACCCCCGGAGAGCTGGAAAAGGTCTGGGGCCAATACGGGGTGTATCGTGAGCTTGGCCCGATGGACGCCGAGGGCAATTATGAAGTGACCCATACGGCGCGCATTACTGTCATTGACGCGCAAGGTAATCTGCGGTTGTCACTTAATTATGATGCGACATGGCAGGACATCCTTCATGATCTCCGATTATTGGCCGATGAGAGCTGAACTCAAATGGAGTGCCCCGGGGAACAGGAGCAGGAACTGAGATGAAGGCTGGCAAAGTGGTCGTCCGCGTCGTGATATCCATGCTGGTGGGCTTTCTGCTGGCAGGGATCCTCACCGAGGTCGCTTATCAACTGCTTAAGCGCGAGAACCGCGAGCCTCAAAGGATCGAGCTGCTGATCCCCGCCGGGACGGCGGAGCGCGTGGCTGCGGGAGAATCCCCCCCCAGCATTCCCTCGAACATGACCTTTGTGGTCGGCGACACGCTGGTGGTGGTCAACCAGGATGTGGTGGATCATCAGTTGGGCCCGCTCTGGATCCCGGCCGGTAATACGGCCAGCATGAACCTGGAGACCGACGAGAGCTTTGCCTTTGAGTGCTCCTTCCAACCCTCCCGGTACCTTGGCGTGGATGTGAACCCGCCTGTCACCCTCGGGACGCGGGCCCAGGGGATCTTCTTTGCAGGTTTTCCCATGGGCGCGATCTTCGCCGTATATAGTGTTCTGCTGGTTCCGGGGAGAAAAACTGGAGCATCGGCATGAACCTTGTCCGGTACATGCTCTCCCGCAAATGGATCTTGACAACCCTTCTGGTCATTGCCGGCGCCGCGTTGTGTGTGCGTCTGGGGATCTGGCAGCTTGATCGCCTGGCGCAGCGCCGGGCCTTTAACGCACATTACCTGGCGGTGCGTGCTGAACCGCCCCTGGATCTCAATCAGGCTGGCGGTCAGGATCTCACATCCCTCGAATATCGTCAGGCCAGGGCTGAAGGCCGTTATGACTTTGAGAGCCAGGTGGCTCTGCGCAATCAGTACAACGACAGCGAGTATGGATACCACCTTCTGACCCCTCTGATCTTGAGCGAAGGCACGGCGCTCCTGGTGGACCGCGGTTGGATCCCCGCAGATGGAAATGGTGATCCTTCCGGCTGGAGACAATATGATGTGGGTGGTGTGGTCCAGGTGAGCGGCATTCTGCGCCGGGGCTATCCCCGGGCCGAATTGGGCGGAGTCGCAGATCCCACACTGACCCCTGCCCAGACCCGGCTTGATATCTGGAGCGCGGTGAACCTCGATCGCATCGCCAAACAACTCCCGTTTGCGCTCCTGCCCGTGTATTTGCAGCTGGATCCTCAGGCAGGGGATATCACTCCTCCCATTCCTTTCCAGCCCGAGATCGAGATCACGGAAGGCCCACATGCGGGGTATGCTGGACAATGGTTCATCTTCGCCGCCCTGCTCTTCTTTGGTTACCCCTTATTCTATTTACGCAGACAGGAGAAAAAGGGATGACGTACACCCTGAAATCCTCTTTCGCTCGCCGCATCCTGGTCTTGCTGGTGGTTGTCTTGGTCCTGACCATGGTCGGGCGCCTGGTGAAGGTCACCGGCTCGGCTGCTCTGTGTTCCGGCTGGCCCATCTGCTGGCCTACGCAGCCCCAGGGCTGGGTGCAGTTCGCCCACCGCGGTTTGGTGGCATTGGCCGCCCTCTTGATGCTCGATATCCTGCACAAAGCCTGGCGCGAGCAGAGGAACGATGCCCTGCTCTTGCCCCTCACCACCGTACTGGGCGTGTTGTTTTTTGGTCAGGCATTCATCGGCGCGTTGGGCGCGACCACCGGGTATCCGCGCCACCTCGAGATACTGCATGGGCTGACGGCGACCTCGCTCTGGATCTCTCTCATCGCGCTGACATTGGTATCCGGTCTTCAGGCGCGTGACCCGGAGACCATTCCCGTGCTGGATGCAAAACAGCGCTTCAAGGATTTCTTCATCCTGACCAAGCCGTTGATCGTAGGTCTGCTTCTTGCGACGACCCTGGCGGGCCTCATCGCAGGATATGGCGGCTGGCCTCCATTATCATTGATAGGCTGGACCCTGCTGGGTGGAGCATTGGCCGCAGGCGGCTCCTCAGCCTTGAACCAATACATTGACCGCGAACTGGACCGCCATATGCAGCGGACTTCCAAACGTCCACTGGCCGCCGAAAGGCTGACCCCTGCCGAGGGCCTGTCCTTCGGGTTGGCGTTGTGCCTGGCAAGTTATTATATTCTGGCAGGTTATGTGAATCTGCTGGCCGCCCTTCTCTCTCTGGCAGGCATTTTTTATTATGTTCTCTTCTACAGCGTCTGGCTTAAGAAAGCCACTGTGCAGAATATCGTGATCGGCGGGGGCGCTGGGGCCATCCCGCCGCTGGTGGGCTGGGCCGCCGCGACCGGCAGCCTGAATCTGGCCGCGTTGATCCTCTTCGCCATTGTGTTCATGTGGACTCCGCCGCACTTCTGGGCGCTGGCCATCGTACGCAAGAATGACTATGAGAGGGCGGGGGTCCCGATGCTGCCCGTGGTGCGAGGAGAGCAGGAAACGCGCCGCCAGATCATGATCTACACTGTGATCCTGGTGGGCATTACCCTGCTTCTGCCGATCCTGCGGTATACAGGGGCGATCTTCCTTGTCTCTGCCCTGGTTCTGGGAGTCGGGCTGATCTATGCTGCCTGGCGGGTGGTGCGGGTCCCTGGTAACAAAGTGGCCTTCCGAATGTACCGCTGGTCCAGCATGTACCTGTTGTTCATTTTTATTGCCCTGATGCTGGATGCCGTCTTCAAAGCAGGCTAGGTGAACTCATTGGCCGGACCCGTTAAATTGCCATTTTTTCTTCAGGGTTTTCAGGCACCCGGCCCACCGCAGCCTCGCTGCCTGCCTATTTGACGCGAAAAATGGTAACGGCTTCGTTTTCGAATTCTGGGATCAGGTCATCCTCGGGATGGAATTCTGGGGCAATCTCTTTTTCATAAGGGCCATAAACCACCCAGCGTATGGGTAGGCCGGAAATCCAGTCTGCTGGAAGCATATTCGTGTAGTAATTGTCCACCTGCTCCACCTTCTCCACGTAAAAAAGGGTCTCCATGGGGTGCCCCAGATACACCGGCCTCCCGGTTTTCTGTGCAAGGATGCGCCCTGTGTTCTCGGTACCCAGGAAGAAATCATCCGGACCGGACTGCTGCCGGATCCATGTAAATGCTTCATCACGCGCTCTCGGGTAGAAAAAGGGCTCCGGGTGGTTCTGGAGGTAAAGGGCATAGCCGGGATACAGTACCAGTGATGTCAGCGACATGAAGGCGATCAAGGTGACCTCGGCCGCGGAATAGTATTCCGGCCTCCGGCCTTGCCGCCGGGATGACCATTCAGCAAGCCATTCAAGCGCATAGGTGGAAAGGAGGCTGAAGGGAATGGTCACACCCAGTAGAAAACGACGCTGAATTGCCCACGGAAAATAGGCAAAAAGAAATGCCGCGGCGATCCAAAGGCCGGACGCAATGTAAATTGGCCCCCTCTCCTTTCGCTCCTTGATGGCGCGTATGAGACCGGTGATCCCCAGTATCCAGAAGAGTCCGAAGCCCCACAGATAATAATCAGGTGCAGGTGAAAGCGTTTCGTTCTGCGCGGTGAACTGGCTCCAGATCGGGTCATTGTTGAGCAGGAGGAAATTATAGAGCAGCAGAGGAATTTGAGCTGCCCCCACAAGCGCCAGCCATCGGGCCTCGCGCCAATCCAGCCGTGATCGATTTAACCATCGAAGCCCTGTGA
>CAYMQX010000243.1:0-5151 GCA_964392495.1 uncultured Anaerolineaceae bacterium | reverse complement strand
GTTATTTTTTTTCCGGGAAACACAATCATCAAATTTCATCATTGATAAGACAGCCTGGTTCCTGCATCCATGAATGGATCGGATCAAATCGGGAGGAAACACGCATGGAAATTCAGCCGAAGCTGAAGACCCGGGGAGGCTTATGTATCGCCGCGATTTTCTAAAAGCTGTTGTTTCAGGATTCTCCGTCATCGTTCTTGGCGGGGCGGCGAATCTTTTGCATCATGTACGGGGAAAGAAATTTATCCTTCGTCCCCCCGGAGCTCTTTCAGAGGCCCACCTCCGTTCCCTCTGCCTTGCCTGCGGAAAATGCGAGGAAGTCTGCCCTCAGGCTGTGATCCGCCCGGTCCTTTTGACTGAAGACGCCTCCTGCGCCGGCACTCCACGCCTGGATTTTTCAGACAACTACTGCAACCTGTGCATGCTGTGCACAAAAATCTGTCCTACCGGCGCGCTGATGCCGGTCCGCCAGAAAGAGGTCCTGCTCGGTATCGCCAAAGTCCTCCCTGAACGCTGTGCGCGCTGGCTGGGAAAATCCTGCGGCGGTGGCTGCCTGAATCGCTGCCCCTTCAAAGCCGTCCGGGTCGACGGAGACCAACGTCCCATCGTGGTTGAAGAATTATGCATCGGCTGCGGGATCTGCGAGGTGGGATGCTCGCTGTCTGCAAATGAAATTTATACCAAGGGGATCGTGGTCTATCCGGTCGATAAGATGGTACGGGGATAGCGAAAGGAACCCTGTTAAATGAAGCCGTTATCCACTCGCGTTCAAAAGTTGTTTGACAAGGGGGAAAACGCCCCGGTAAAAAGAAAAAAGCCGATCATCCCCTTATGGATCGTTCGTTCATTCGTTATATTGGTCATTATTGGAGCAGTTGTCACCTCTGCGGCATGCAAGGCCGGCGTCGGCAGGATCTGCACATTGGGGACTGCCGCGTATGGGATTACCTGCCCGCTTGGCTATCTGGAAATGGCGCTGGCCTCGCGCAGCCTGCTGCCAAAACTCCTGCCGGGGGTGGGTCTGGCCGTGCTCCTGATCATTTTATTCGGACGCGCATTTTGCGCCTGGATCTGCCCCGGTGCGCTGATCAATACCATCAGGAACAAGACAAGCCACTTACTACATTTTCGCCGCAGGGTGAGGTCTGCTGGAAAAGGCAATACCAATGAAAGCCGGGGCGTGCTGCCGGGGAATCATATCGGAGTGCAAAGAGAGACGCCTAAAAATGGAAGGCTGACCGGCCTGGCTATCCTGATCGGAACGCTGGTCTCATCCTACCTGTTCGGTTTCCCGGTATTTTGCCTGGTCTGCCCGGTGGGCCTGGTTTTTGGAACTGTCTTTGCGGTACTTCGCCTCTTTCATTCAGCTCCGCCCGGGCTTGAGTTGGTGGTCTTCCCGGCCTTGCTCGTGGTGGAGTTTTTCCTTCTAAGATCCTGGTGTTCTTCATTTTGTCCCCTGGGGGCGTTGCACAGCCTCATTGCTTCCATTAATCCATCGTTCCGGCTGCGCGTGGATGATAAGAAATGCCTGCTTGGCCGGGGAGCCAACTGCCGGGTATGTGAAAAAGCCTGCCCGGAAGGCGTCCACCTTCCAAAGGCCTCCCCTGGCGTCAACCCTGCGAATTGTACCAAGTGCCTCGACTGCTATGAAAGCTGCCCGGTGAAAGCGATCAACCTGAAGCTGTCATAAATAATGGCAGGCTGCGAAATGGCCTCATTGATTGACACATTCCATCCCGGCTTGCGGGAGCAGGCCCGCGATCCTGTGAGGGACTTTGTGCCTGGGAATGGGCTTCGTTTGACGAGGGCCTGCGAAGGCCGCCGAAGTTGATCCGGGGCAATCCTGGAAACCATCCCGGGTGCATGGATAATACGGAGATGTTTTGAGGGAAAGAGAGCCGATGGGTGTAAGACCTAATAACTTTCTGCATCCCTCATGAGGCCCGGACTGGGTCACCGGGCAGGCAGGTTCTGTGGAGGGGCAAACAGTCCCCCACCCGAAGGGTGGGGAAAAATCGAAAAAACCCACCCGTACGAGCACTGCCTGTTCATCCCGAGGAAGGTTGCAGTCAAACCAGGGAAAAAATATCATGGATATGTTGAGTGACCCGGTTGGAAGGCGGCAAGCTTTCTGTTCAGCAGGGTACGACAATTTCACCGGACCTCAAAAAGGAGTATGCAAATGAAGAAAGCATGGATGGTAATGACGATCGTTACCGGATTGGCCCTGGTGCTCGGGGCCTGTGGAACAGCCGCTGTCCAATCCCCGGCGGCGGCTCAACCCCCGGCGGCTACGAACGCTCCCATGATCGACCTGCCCTCCCCGGAGGCGGAAGCAAGCCAGGCGGAAGCGCAAGATCCAAATTCAATGGAGACCAGCTCCAATCTGATTTTAAATGCAATGCCCGTATCTGAACTCCCTGCCATTGATGGAAAGAGCAGCGACGAGCAGTGGAAGACGGCGCCGAAAACCCAGATCGGCGGTACCGTGTGGAAAGCGGTATATACGGATACTGACCTGGCCCTGCTGATCAAATGGATGGACAGGTCCCTGACCATGGCCGCCAATGGCAACTACAGTTGGGATCCAAAAACCAATTCGTGGTCTCAACCTTATCAAGGTGGACACAGTGATACTTTTAACGTAGCCTGGGGAATTAACACCACTGTTGCCCAGGAGGGCTGTGCAGCTTTATGCCATGAAGATCCGCCGGGTTCGGGGCAGTTCCATCACCGGACCGCATCCGCAGACGAATCCATCGACTCGTGGATGTTCCTTGGCAAACATGGTTGGGGATATTGGAGAGTGCCGGGAGTGGGAGGGGTGCAATCGGAAGCAGAATATGGGTTTGAGAAAGGCGACGAAGATCAGGGCTGGAGTTTTGGAAGTGTTTCAGCTCAGATCAACAGCCCGTTGACCTGCGTTACAACAAACCCGGATGAGCCGTGCACCTATCTGGCCGGGGATGTAACTTTCATTGATTATGCCGAAGATACCATTATTGTTGGTGCAAACAGCACCATAGATGTGAACAGGGACCGCCCCCGTGATCTGTACTGCCAGAATTGCCACAAGCAAATCAACCTGCCGTATGATCCATTGGGAATGAATCTCACGAAACCCGATGATGGGGCTACCAATTATGCGGGCAACTGGGAAGTACCCTACACTGTGCCCGCCTATATGGAGATCAACCCAACGGACTATGTGGATGCCATGGTCCTGACCCAGGCGGAGGTGGATAATGGTGAGGCAGTTGCCATTAAAACGCTGACCCCCGAACAGATCAGCCAGTACTGGGAAAAGTACAGTGCGGTTAATGGGATCGTTCCCAATACGCTGGTGAAGCTTCCCGACAAAAGCATGGCCGATGTGTTGACGGCTGCGAACTGGAAGGATGGGGTGTGGACGCTGGAGATCACCCGCAAGCTCGTGACCCCCTATGGCGGAGATGACGTACAGTTCGATGATCTGGCCAAGGATTATCCATTTACCGCCGTCATGTTTAATGGCTATGACCTGTTGATGGGTCCTCCTGTGTCAGAGTCCGGATCGCTCTTAAGATTCAACCAGGATGGCGTCGCGCAGAAGTAGTACGCCAACGATAAGAGTTGGAATGCAGGAGCAGGTCTTCCGCAGGTGTACGCCTGCGGAAGACTTGTTGTATATTCCGAAGCCCCCTTTTGGCCTGCATAAAGCGCACGCCCCCCTCTGGCCCTCAGAACGGGCTGGCAGCCCGCCCGAATGGGGGTAGGTATCCGCCTACCTGATGGGGCGGGAAAGACAGGCGCCATCCTACCCGAATGTGTGCAGCCAGCTTATTCCAAGTGATGTGGTCTTAAGACCGGGATTTTATTAAGATGGAATAAAGGTATCCGGCGAAATGCCGGATGGCTCTGCATGTTTTGGAAAAGGAGGCTGAAAAGGAACGACGCCGCAAGCTTTCCGTGTCCGCAGAGAACAACCCATCAATGTTCGAGATGAATCAAGGAGAATGTAAATGAAGAAGATTTGGATGGTCATGTGCATCATGACCGGTCTGGCCCTGGTGGTCGGTGCATGCGGGACGGCAGCCGTCCCGCCCACCACTGCTCCGCAGCAGCCCGCCGCGGATGTGCAGCAGCCCCCCGTGGGCGATGATGTGCCTGTGCCGCCTGTGGGCGCGTTCGCATCTGAATCCATGACCAATCCCGTTGTGGTGGCGGTGCCCGTGACGGAAATACCGGTCGCAGACGGAGATACGAGCGAAAAAGAGTGGAAAGATGCACCTGTAACGCAGATCGGCGGCATGCAGTGGCAGGCCGTGTACACCGATCAGGACCTGGCCCTGCGCATCAAGTGGGTCGACAGCGAAGTTGCCATGAGCGCCAACAGCAACTATGTTTGGGATCCCGCGACCGGCAAATGGACACAGATTTCGGGTCTGGCAAGCTGGGAATCCTATGTGCAGGAGTGGATGGACCTGGCGTTCAACATCAACAGCACGGTGGCAGAGGAAGGCTGCTCGGCCTTTTGTCATGAGGACCCGCCGGGCTCGGGCATCTGGCATCATCAGACCGGGACGCTGGGCGAAACGGTCGATTCCTGGATGCTCATGGGAAGGCATGGCTGGTCGTTTGGCGAAGCCTCCGATGCCGATTATGGTCTCCATTCCGGCGGCGAGGACAAGGGCTGGATGAGCGGCCAAATCCTGGCCAAGCAGAACGGCCCCGTGGTCTTCGACACGAACTATGAGCTGGACCCGCGCGTCATCGTGGCCGGAGACGTTGCCTTCGTTGATTACGCTGAAGACAGCTTCATGGTCGCTCCCGGTGATCCGAGAGATGCAGAGCGCAACCGCCCGCGAGACCTGTACTGCAAGAATTGCCACCTCCAGATCGGCCTGCCCTATGATCCGTTGGAGAACAACCTGACCCGGCCTGACGATGGCGAGGTCAAATACAATGCCAACTGGGAAGTGCCTTACACCGCACCCTCCTACATGGAGACCGACCCGAAGGATTTCGTGGATGCGATGGTCCTGACCCAGGCCGAGGTGGACAATGGCGAGGCCGTTGCCATTAAAACCTTGACCCCCGAGCAGGTCAGCGCATACTGGGCGAAGTACGATGCGGTGAACGGTGTGGTCCCGCCGGTCACGCTGAAGACCC
>CAYMQX010000242.1:3248-5248 GCA_964392495.1 uncultured Anaerolineaceae bacterium | reverse complement strand
CATTGTGAACAGATTAAAAATTTGTATTCTGTCATTTTACACCTTTTCATAAACCCATACAACCGCAAAATTCATCCAAAAGCCTGAATTGGACGGTCCATCGCTGTGGTGGCGTATGCGTTCAGCCGGATCGAGTGGCCCGGACGAAATCTGGTATTCTTCCTGATGATTTCGACGATGCTGATCCCGCCCCAGGCACTCATCGTTCCACAATATGTATTCTTCAATAAATTGAATTGGATCGGGACTTTCAACCCCATTGTTATCCCCGGTTATTTTGCTGGCGGGGCGGCAATGGTCTTTCTGCTTCGACAATCCATGGCCCAGATCCCCAAAGAATTGGACGAATCCGCCGTAGTAGATGGTGCAACCCACATTCAGATTTTTTGGGAAATAGTCATGCCTCTGGTGAAGGCGCCATTGGCAACTGTGGCAACGTTCCTATTTGTGGGGCTTTGGAACAGCCTGCTTGCTCCTCTCATGTATCTACAGACCGTGGACCTTTACACCCTGCCGGTCTATGTTAGTACGCTCTACAATATTAACCTTACTGTACAACAATGGCCAACCATTATGACCGCTGCTGTACTCACAACCGTGCCGCTCATGGTGGTCTTTTTCTTCGCCCAGCGCTTTATCCTGGAAAGCGTTGTTATTTCGGGCCTCAAGGGATAGGGATGGACTTTAGAGAGGCAGTGGGGCAGAGGATCCTCCTGGCCTTCGATGGGAAGGAACGGCCTTCGGTTGAGGCCATAAACGCCCTGAAAAATTACAGGCCTGCAGGGATCAGTCTTTTCCGCAGCCTGAATATTGATAACCCGGGACAAATTCGGCAGCTTGTGGATGAGTTCCAGTATTCTGCGCGTAAATTCCATATACCGCCTCTCTTGATTGCAACCGATCAGGAGGGAGGCCAGTTAATGGCCATGGGGGATGGTACGCCTCTTCCAGGTAACATGGCACTCGGCGCTGCCGGCTCTGAGCGACTTTCTCGAGAGGCGGGCGAGGTACTTGGGAAAGAGATGGCGGCAGTGGGGGTAAATGTCGATTATGCCCCCTGTGTGGATGTAAATCTCAATCCGCGGAATCCTGTCGTGGGAATACGCTCTTTTGGCGGGGATTCGGATCTTGTGGGAAAGCTGGGTGCAGCCATGGTGGAGGGAATCCAATCCCAGGGGGTTGCCGCGACTGCCAAACATTTCCCCGGCCATGGCGATACGACCAATGACTCCCATCATGGGATGGCAAATGTTTTGCATTCTCTGGAGCGGCTGCGGTCCGCCGAATTTCCTCCCTTTGAAGCCAGCATAAAAGCTGGCGTTAAAATAGTGATGAGCGCCCATTTGGGGCTTCCAGCTCTTGATGGGAAGGATGCAATGCCTGCGACCCTCTCGCGGAATGTGCTTACGAAGTTGTTGCGCGGTGAGCTTGGATTCTCAGGCGTAATCGTGACGGATGCGCTGGACATGCATGCAATCAAGCAGGGAGATGCGCTTGGGGGAGAGGCGGTTAAGGCTCTACGGGCTGGAGCCGATCTGTTATTGGTGACTTCGGATCCTGCCGATCAAGCCAGGGTGTATGAAGCTGTTCTGAGCGCGGTCCGTGAGGGGTGTTTGGACTTCGCCGAATTGAACAATTCCGTGACAAGGGTTAACAGGCTCAAGACCTGGCTGAGGCAATCCCCACCACAACCCGGTCTTGATGTAATTCGTTCTCCAGGGCATTTGAGGGTCGCTGCTGAAATTGCCCGGAGGTCCATTACCCTTGTCCGGGATGACAGGCATCTCCTGCCCCTACGCCTCACTGCGGATCAGCGAATTGCGGTGATCACTCCCAGGCCTCTTGACCTTACACCGGCGGATACGTCGTCCTATGTGGTTCCCACGTTGGCCAGGGCGCTTCGCGAATTCCACTCCCGTGTGGATGAATTCTTGATTTCTTCAGCACCGGCGCACAATGAAATCGGGTCCCTGGTAGAGACTCTTCGAGGGTATGATCTG
>CAYMQX010000242.1:0-3238 GCA_964392495.1 uncultured Anaerolineaceae bacterium | reverse complement strand
ATGCATTCGAACAAACCGGGCAGGCCGCAATTGCGAATGAGTTGATCAACAATGAAATTCCTGTGGTCATGATTTCCATGCGATTGCCATATGATCTGTCGTCATATCCGAAGGCCCCGGTCTATTTGTGTACCTACAGCCTGTTGGAACCATCGCTGAGCGCTGCCGCGAACTGCCTTTTTGGGCGTGCTGAAATGACTGGCAGACTTCCGGTGGAAATACCCAATATGTTTCCACTGGGCTATCGTCTGGAGAGATGAGCATGTCGTTGTATTCCGAGATCATGGAACAGCCGGACCGTATCCGGGCTCTGTTGAGAACACAAAAGGAATCCATTCGGGATATCGCGAAAGAATTGCAGTCCAGGAAAATTTCGTACGTTTTTCTGGCAGCACGAGGGACGTCGGATAATGCGGGGCGATTCGCCAATTATTTGTGGGGAAGCAGGAACAGACTGCCCCTTGCCCTTGCGGCTCCTTCGTTGTTCACCTACTACCAACAGCCGCCCAGGCTGGAAGGTGCGCTGGTGGTCGGGGTTTCTCAATCCGGGCAATCGCCCGATATTGTCAGTGTGCTTGAGGAGGCTAAGCGTCAGGGATGTATAACACTGGCGATAACCAATGCACCGGATTCTCCTCTGGCGCAAGCCGCCGAGTACGTTTTGGATATCCAGGCCGGTGTTGAGAAGGCGGTGGCAGCGACCAAGACCTATACTACGGAACTCATGGTAATTGCCATGCTCTCCGCTGCTCTGGACCCTTCAGGGGGTGCCTGGGCTCAACTGAATCGGGTCGGGACATGGATGCAGCAGGCGCTCAAGCAGGAATCACACATAAAGTCAGCTGCTCAACGTTACCGTTACATGAGGCAGTGTGTGGTGTTGGGAAGGGGATACAATTATGCCACGGCCTTTGAGTGGGCTCTGAAACTTAAAGAACTAACGTACGTTGAGGCAGAGCCCTACTCCTCAGCTGATTTTCAGCACGGTCCGATTGCGATGGTGGACCGGGGTTTTCCCGTTATGGTGGTTGCCCCAAGGGGGCGCGTGCTCCAACCGCTTCTGGAAGTGATGACACAGCTTCGAAAACAATTTCAGGCTGAACTGCTGGTGATCTCAAATGCGCGCAGAGCGCTTTCACTTGCCCAGGTGCCTTTCTCCATTCCTGAAGATGTGCCTGAATGGCTGACGCCATTGGTTGGTATATTACCTGCCCAGTTGTTTTCCTACCATCTGACTCTTGTAAAGGGGTATAACCCCGATCAACCTCGTAGTATCCATAAGGTAACTGAGACGCGCTGATTAATGGTCATACTTGTGCGTGGAATGGACTAGATTCCAAAATCGGAAATTCCAGGCTCTGCGCGTGCGATCAATATCATGGCGATTGCTGATCCCGCCTGAATCATTTGGGTATCCGTCTGAAACCCTGCCCTTTGAAATCGGGTTATCAAGCGTTCCTTGACCATATCAAGGGACTCGGATGGAGCCTGCCCGGTTACCCGAAAAAGCCAGGCAAGAAGGCGATTCCGGGGCCAAACTACTGGAAGAACGACAATTCTTCCATCCGGGGCCAAAACACGCCGCACCTCGGACAGAGTTAGATCATCGGAGATATATTCGGAGGGAAAGCTGGATACCAGGCAATCAAAACTATTATATGGAAATGGCAATGCCTGGGCGATTCCCCGAACAAGGCGGTGAGATGCACCATCATCCATTTTGGCCAGGCGTTTTTTTGCAATCCTTACCATCTCTCTGGATTCATCCAATCCATAGACTGAGCTGAATCGCTCATGCAGGACAGGTTGTAGATGCCCCGGACCGAACCCCAGTTCAAGGACGCGGTCCCCGATTAGAAAGGGAAGCATACTCTCAATCCATTGGTTCCAGTGCCCAAAGGAAACAACCGCTGCCACCGCATCGTATGCAAATGCCAGCGGATGATATAGCAAGTGGAAGAAAACTCGCAGAAGGGGACTGAAGGACATATAAAATGAACAAGGGTTTGATGGCACTCAAACCCTTGTAATTCTGAGCCGTTGAAAGCTTATTCTGCTGGTTCGGTGGGTTCTTTCTTCGAACGGCGAACGGAATCAACAACCTCCTTGCTGCGCGTGCGGGCCTCTTCCAGGGCTACCTTGCCTCGTTCCCCGACCTGTTTGGCAAGATCTTCGGCGCGGGCACGGGCTTCGGCGGCTGCCGCCTCTGCGCGAGCAATTGCTTCCTCGGCCGTCGTTCCGGCCTTATCGCGAAGTTCAATGCCCTTGTCCTTGATCAGAGCGCGGGTCTCTTCACCTGTCTGGGGGGCGAACAACAGGGCTACCACAGCGCCTGTCAAGCCGCCCACCAAAAAGCCGACAAGGAAGGCCCCAAATTCATCACGATCAGACATGTTGATCTCCTTTTCCCAGGGTGGATTATTTCTGTTTAAAGCGCATTAATTCTAACACACGTTGAAAACCGGCCAGATAGCCATTCAGCTTTATGACGGGCTCGACCACATTTTCTCCGAGAAACTCGGCAGTTCCCCGCAGGTTGTTAACGGTCTCGTTGGTGGCGTGCAGGATTGGTCGAACCTCATTTTGCAGCAGATTTATCAGGCTGGCCAACTGGATAATTAACACGATCATTGCCACGCCCAGTACAAGTGATTCGAGAGCCATAAAGATTAAAAAGATGTCGCGGATCTTGCCAGTAGGTGTCTCAGGAAGCAGAAGCAGATAGACGGCGAGAATAAGAAGGGCGATCAAGGCAACTGCAGCAACTATGGCTCCAATGAGGATCGTTCGCTGCTTGCGTTCTCGCTCCCGGGCGCCTGCGTCTTCCCCTGCTGACGGAGGCTGCAAAGGTGATTCGGTTGGGGATGATTCCATGAAAATATTATAGCATAGGCTGCTTTCTGTTCCTTAAGTCCAGAAATGGTAGATTAAACATTGGAACTGCGGCCATCCTGAAGCCGTTTTCCCAGCGTTGAATTTCCATCCTGGTGCTTGACTTTTCATGAAAGAAGGGTTATCCTTGCTCTACCGACCGTTCGGTAGGGAGAATAAATGACCCGCGATGACATTTTGGATGCAGCCGCCCAAATATTCCGGGAAAAAGGTTTCCATGGAGCATCCATGGAAGATGTGGCCTCCGCTGTCAATCTTCGCAAAGCCAGCCTGTATCATCACGTAACATCCAAGCAGGAGATCCTTTTGGCGCTCCTGGATCGGGCGCTTGGGATGCTGACGGAAC
>CAYMQX010000241.1:0-5269 GCA_964392495.1 uncultured Anaerolineaceae bacterium | reverse complement strand
GCTCACGTGCGCTCTCAGTGGGCACCAGGATCAGGTTGGCGCGGCGGTCGAACCAGAGCGCATGGGTGGTGACCATGTCGGTCACCACGGTGATAAATGGCGGGCGCACCCGCTTCATCGCCTTGAGGGCGAAGGTATTCGCGAAGGGATGCACGGTAACGACCAGGTCCGCAGGGTGGCCCTGGATCAATTGGATGGCGGCATGGCGCACAACGGGCCAGATCGTGCTGGTGATGACGCGCGCCCGTGCCCGCCCGTCGGTGGCATAGAAGGAGGCGCTCCACAGGCTGGGGGCCTTGACCATCTCCGGGTACCAATCGGGCATTCTGTTGAAAGGGATGGGGGCATAGCTCTTGAAGAAATCCACCATCTCCATGCTGAAGGTCTCCCCATACTCCAGGTGCAGGGCCTCGATGATGGCCTCGGTGGCCGAGCGGTGTCCGCCGCCCGTATCGGAGAAGAGGAAGAGGATGTGAGGCTTCTTACCCGGCAGGATGGTCATGTTGATCTTCGTGAGGGGTCAGGTTGGCTTTGAGGCGCCGCGCCAGCTCGCGGCGGGTGAGCATCACGCGCCGGCCGCAGCCCCTGCATTCCAGGCCGATATCGGCGCCCAGGCGCACCACGGTCCATTCGTAGGAGCCGCAGGGATGAGGTTTGCGCAGCCGCAGATGATCGTTAAGCTGGAGATCGGGCAGCATTCAGGGATTATACCCTGCTGCCCCGGCAGGCTTGCTGCCTTGCGAGAATCGTGCCAGCTTTGCATCAATGTGATAAACTTGCCGCGTTATGCCTGTCTGTGGGAGAAATCCATGACCAAACGTGAGACATATCCGGTGGAGATCGCCGGCGTCCGGCGGGAACTGCGGCTGTTCGAGATCAAGCCCGGTCTGCGCATCGCCATCCTGAACATCCTCGGAGATACCGAGTTGACGCAGGCCTGTGCGCGTGCGTTGTGTTCCAGGCTCGAAGCCGTGGACTATGATGTGCTGGTGACGGCTGAGGCCAAATCCATTCCTCTGGCCTATGCCCTTTCGGTGGAGACCCGCAAGCCTTACGTGGTGCTGCGCAAGACCTACAAACCCTATATGGGTGAGGCCCTGCGGGCCGAGACGTTGTCCATTACCACCGGGGAGCCGCAGGTCCTGATCCTGGATGAAAAGGACATCGGCGTGATCCAGGGGAAGCGTGTGGTCATCCTCGACGATGTGATCAGTACCGGTTCCACACTACAGGGGATGCGCATGATCCTGGAAAAGGCAGGCTCCACAGTGGCGGCGGAGGCCGCCATCTTCACGGAGGGGGACCGTGCCGGCTGGATGCATATTATCGCATTGGGACACCTGCCGCTCTTCAGCGATTAAAATCAGAAGGAGCGGGATGAGCCGCTCCTATCCGATCAATTTCTTTTTCCTTGCACGGGAAAGGGCCTTAATGGCCCTTTCTCTTTTCATGGCCGAGGACCGGTCAGGCTGCTCCTCCACATATACCAGGCGGACGGGGCCGCGCATGCGTGTGTATTTTGCGCCCCTCCCGGCGTTGTGCGTTTTGAGCCGCCGCTCGGGGTCGGTCGTCCAGCCGGTATAAAAGGTGCCGTCGGCGCACTCCACGATATAGCAGTAACAGTTCATTCTTTCGGACGGGTGGGCTTGTAAAAGGCTGAGCCGAAGAAGCGCTCGGCAAAGGTGGGGATGTCGATGGCAGGGGCCTCGTCCCTGGGCTGCCAGTCGGCCAGCAGCCGTTCCTGGATCCAGCGGTTGCGGCCCTCCAGAGCCTGTTCCAGGCGCTCCGCCACGCCGTCATCATCTTCATTGGCAATGTCTTCGCGCAGGCCGCGCAGGGCGGCGATCATCGTGTCCAGGTAATGGACGATGTTCATACGGTTGTGCAGGGAGAGCATACGCAGAGAATCGATCTCATCCTGGTAGGCCAGGCCTGCGGTGACCGCAGCGTAGGGTCGGCCTCCCATCTTGCGGGCCTCCTGCCAGCCGGGCTGGTCCACCGTGGCGTTCAGCAGGGCGGCGCCCACCAACTGCGGGAGCAGGTGCATGCGTGCCATCAACCCGTCCGATTCGTCCGGGTCTGCCAGCATGATCCCGGCGCCCAGCAGGGAGGCCAGGTCCGAAGCCAACTGCACCACCTCGCCGGGAGTGCCGTAGGGAGCGTCGATCAGCATCAGGCCCTTCTTGAAGAGGTCCGGGCTGGCGGCTTCCAGGCCGAATTTTACATCGTGCAGCATTTCGGGGTTGAGGGCGGGAACCAATCCTACATAGAAGCGCCCCGGGGGGACCAACTCGGCAGCCCACTTTGCCACCTCGCTCTTGACCGGGGCCGTGTCGATCACCACCGCGCCTTCCTTCAAGTCGGGGGCGATCAATTCCAGGGTCTCACGAACCTGGCTGACCGGGAGACAGAGCAGAACGAGGTCGGCCTCGCGTACCGCGGCAGCGAGATTGTGCTTTGCTTCATCCACGGCACCCCGGCTTAGGGCGGCCTTTTCCACCTCCATCTTCTTGTCGTGACCGACCCGTTTGAGGAGCGTCTTCTGGCCGCCCAGCGCCAGCCCAATGGAGCCGCCGATCTGTCCAAGCCCGATAATGGTGATTTGCACGCTCATTTCTTCCTCACAAGTTTGGATGGCAGGATTATACTGCCATTACCTGCCTTTAAATTCGAGAACCGCGGACGCCGACCGCGGTTCCCTTGAAAGGAGGAGAAGAGAAATCACCTTACGTTCCAAATTTATCATGCCTGTCCAAATACTACTTGACGCAAAACCTACGCTTGCCCTACGTTTGTTGGACAACTAACAAGGCTGTAAGGCTCTGGCAATGTTTTGGAGGCCGAAATGACCCGTTCCGCCCCGCCCCTGTATTCCGGTGAGTTGTATGATACGCCGGTTGGCAACCTGCTGCTGATCTGCTCGGATGCCGGGCTGGCGGCGGTCGAGTGGGTGCATTCGCGTCACGACCTGGAGCGCTATCTGCGCAGGCTGAAGCGGTCGGTGTATGCCTACCCGGCCAGGATCGCTCCCTATGCGGCAGAACTGCGCGAATACCTTGACTGTCGGCGGCGGGAGTTCAGCATCCCCATCGATTGGGACCTGCTGCGTCCCTTCCAGCGCCTTGCTTTGGAGTGTGTATGGGCGATCCCCTATGGGGAGACGCGCACCTATTCGCAGATCGCACTGGAGTTGGGGAAACCGCGTGCCAGCCGGGCGGTGGGGAGGGCCAATGCCACCAATCCCATGCCGCTGGTCATCCCCTGCCACCGGCTGATCGGTGCGGACGGGAAGCTGCACGGCTACGGCGGAGGCGAGGGACTGGCCACGAAGGAATGGCTGCTGAAAATGGAAGGGGCGGTGATCGCCTGAGGGCGCAGCCTCATCCCCCGTATTTCGCGCGGCACTCGGGGCAGGGGCAAAGGGCGCGCAGGTAATGCCAGTTGTAGATGCCGTAATCGTGACCGTCCTCCCAGACGATGCTGAGGGCGTAGGAACCGACGGCCACCACGTTGAGGATGCGCGTGGCAGGGGAGTCCTCCATCTGCCTGGTGAACACATCGGCATCCGGTTCGGAGTGCATGTTCTCGTGTCCGCCCCGGCAGGAGGCGCAGGGGCAGGCCGCCCGCAGCAGCCCGAAGGGATAGACGCTGGTATGGCCGTCATCCCAGGTGACGGTGAACTCGCGCGTGGTTTTGTTGGCGGTGACGCCGGTCGCTCTTTCGCTCATAGGGTTGGTTCCTGTTCCGTAAAAACGCGTATTAGAGATTATTGGGTCTTCGTGTAGAGGGGGCAGTGCATGGCACCGCCCCAGGGCGCAGCATCGCTGCGCCCCTACTGGGGGGAGGGGACAACGCTGAGGAAGTCCGCGGCAGCCCAGCCGGCGCGGGTTTCGTCATAGGGGGCCACCAGGTACCACCAGGTATGCCCGTCCAGGTCCTGCGGCCCCTTCCGCACCTGGTAGACCTCTTCATCGTAACCCAGGAAAGCTTGTTCGCCGTTCAGGCCCGGCGCGGCGCGCAGGCGCAGGCCTTCGCCCTCGGTGCCGGAGATCTGGACATAGGCTCCCACTCCGATCGTTCCGGGCTCAAGACTGGGGGTCGCCAGCGGGTCGAAGGTGGGGCTGGGCGTGACGCCGGGGGTATGCGTGGGGGCCGGGATCATCGTCAGGTCGGCAGGGGCAAACCCTACCTGCTGTGCCACCCTGGGCCGGGTCCAGCCGATCAGGACCAGGGTCAGGATGGTCAGGAAGCCGGCAAAAGCCAGGGCGCCCAGCACGACCTGGATATTAATGAGGGAGGGATGTTGGCGTCTTCTCATGGCTCCGCGGGGACATTATACCTGAAGGGTCCATCGGTACTCTTCTGTCATGGGCGCGGGCGGCTCTGATATAATCGCCCGCAATGAGAGAAGGTGCGCTGCTTAACGACCGCTACCAACTGCTGGACCGCCTGGGTTCGGGCGGGATGGCGGACGTTTTCCGCTCCCGCGACCTGATGCTCGACCGCTATGTGGCCATCAAGATCCTGCGCAAGGATTATTCGGCCAATCCCGGCTTCCAAGAGCGCTTCCGGCAGGAGGCACGCGCGGCCGCCAACCTCTCGCACCCCAATATCGTCACCGTCCACGACTTCGGCCTGGCAGCCGAGCAGATCTACATCGTGATGGAATACATCCCCGGCACGGACCTGAAATCCCTGCTGAGGAAGCGGGGTCGATTCTCGGTGGATGAAGCCATCCCTCTCATCGTCCAGGCCTGTGCGGGCATTGGATACGCCCATCGCGCCGGGCTGGTCCACTGCGATGTCAAACCGCATAATATGCTGGTCACGCCGGACCAGCGCCTGAAAGTCACGGATTTCGGGATCGCCCGGGCCCTCGCCACCATCCACCCGGATGAGCGCAGCGAGGTGGTCTGGGGATCGCCGCAGTATTTCTCCCCCGAGCAGGCCGCCGGCGAGCCTCCCTCCCCGGCCTCGGATGTGTACTCGCTGGGCGTGGTGCTCTATGAGATGCTGAGCGGGATGCCGCCCTTCAATGCGCCCACTGCCGAGGAGCTTTCCCGGCTGCATATCGAGGCTGCTCCCGTCCCGCTGAACGAATATATCCCCGACCTGCCCTCCAGCCTAGAAGAGATCGTGATGAAGGTGCTCTCGAAGGAGCCCTCCGCGCGCTACCGCACCGCCGACCAACTGGGGCGGGTGCTGCTGAAGTTCGGGACGCGCCGCGATGACGATCCCACCGTGGCCGCCCTGGCAATGACGCCTCACG
>CAYMQX010000240.1:0-5283 GCA_964392495.1 uncultured Anaerolineaceae bacterium | reverse complement strand
CAGGCATGTATTACGCTACAGTATGGATTATGAATGCAGATGATTCCGCCGGGCTGACATATGGTGCCTCGGATTGGTTCGAGGTGCGGAATCGTGTACCAGGCAGGGATGATCATGAGGCCGTTTTTGAGCCAATGCATAAATGGAACCACCATGCCGAACAATTTACCGAAACCAAAATTGGCGGACCGGAATCAACCGGTCCAATCTAGAAGATAAGCGATGCCTTTCCATTTGCGGCAGTTTCACAAGACCTATGATCTCATTTGGGCCTGGACGGTCCGCTCGCTATCCGGACGCTATCAGCAGTCCGCCTTGGGCTGGCTCTGGGCAATCGTTCAGCCGGTGGCGGCGGTAGCCATTTATGCGGTTGTTTTTACGCGCATTGTGCCGGTGGATACAGGCGGGGTGCCATATATCCTGTTCTCCTATGCGGCAGTAGTACCTTGGACATTTCTGTCCGCCTCCCTCCCCGACATGGCTGTCTCAATGGTTCAAAATATGAACCTGATCGGGAAAATAAACTTTTCCCGCGAGGCCCTGCCCATCGCTATGATGTTAGCCCGTTTGGCAGATCTCGGCGTCTCTCTTATCCTCCTTGGTTTTCTGATTTTGTATTACAGGATCAATGTTTCCTGGGTATGCCTTTTATATCTTCCTGTCGTTCTGATTGCCCAGATCCTGTTGGTGCTTGGAATTGGTATCGGATCTTCTGCCCTTAATGTTTTTTACCGGGATGTCGATCCCCTATTAAAGCTAATCATACAAGTATGGTTCTATGCATCGCCAATTCTATATCCGGTCGCCATGGTGCCGGTAAATTGGCGATGGTTGTATTTTATCAACCCCATGTCGGGGATTGTCGCTTCCTGGCGGGATATCTTTGTGTATGGGACTCCTCCGGGAAATTATCTTTTGACTGCCGCGCTCGTGTCAGGAATAATATTCCTGGGTGGAGTCTGGTTCTTTAAGCGGGTTGAGCATCAGTTTGCGGACATCATCTGATGGAAGACCAATTCTTCAGCATTGTTATCCCTGCATATAAACAGGCCAAATATCTGGCCGATGCCATCCAGAGCGTATTAAACCAGACTTATCCGCATTTTGAGTTGATCGTAGTTGATGACTGCTCGCCAGATGGTACGGAGCAGGTGGTTAAACAATTTGAAGATTCGCGGATCATCTACCTTTCTCATGAGAGGAATCTGGGTCTTTCGGAGGCCCGTAATACAGGCATACGCGCTTCCCGGGGCGACATGATTGCCCTTCTGGATGCGGACGACATGTTTCATCCAGAAAAGATTCAATCCCATTTGGATTTTTTGTTGGCCAATCCATGGATTGGCGTCTCCTATAACTCCCGTTTTGAATTGAATCATTCTGCTTCCACAATTCGTGAGATCCATAGGATTGTACGCCATGTCGGTCTCGAGGATCTTTTGCTTGGTTTCCCCTTTGCTCCCAGCGACATGGTTATCCGGCGCGAATGGGCTTTTAAGGTTGGCATGTTCAGTCCCGAAATGAAAACAGCGGAAGATACGGATTTTCCCTGTCGTCTGGCGCTCGCCGGTTGCGAATTTGATGGTATAGACCGGGCGCTTAATTACCGCCGCTATCATTCCGGCCGGGGCCGCCGCAACCTTCAAGGGAGGGTTGACGATGTTCGCCGCGCCCAGGCTGCGGTATTTATGGATCCACGCTGTCCTCAGAGAATTCGTGATCTAGGACCTTCGGCCATCAAAATGCATCTCTTGGACATCATATCGCTTGCATTAATTCAGGAGGAAACTGCTCTTGCCCATCAATTCCTGGCACAGCTTGTTGATGTTGCCCCGGACGTGGTAAAGGGTTGCCCCTGCGAGTTGGTAACATTTCTGCTGTCCAGCTGCATTGAGGACGACAGCCTTGATCCTGAAATGATACTCAGAAGAATGTTTGCGCAAATTCCACCTTTCATCCGAGTCTCCTCGCAATACAATTGGGCATTGAAACGTGGGTGGCTGTGGAAAGCTGCACGCGCCTTTATTTGGGGCAGACAGGAAGCCGGACAATCCTACTTTGACAAGGCAATAGAATTGGGGTCTCCGGCTGATGGGATTTTTCTTGAACAGGTTACAGATCAATTAATTGCTTACTCGAAAGAATTTGGAAACGAGGAGGTCCTCAGAATTCTGTCAGATCTCGCTCCATACCTCAACCGGCTATCCGGGCGGGCAGGATCGAACCTTAAAAGCACCTATTTGGTTAATATAGCCTTCGATCGATATCATTCCGGCAATCGAAAATCTGTCCCTGCATTGGTTTTTGAAGCGCTCCTCGGCGACCCGTCTTACATAACCAACCGGGGAGTTCTCTCAATCCTGATGCGTTCGCTGGCTCATTCGCTTTAATGAAATCATTGCCAATTCACAGCAGGCTGGATACTTCGATGTTGGTGCTTTACTCCGTCATTCGGTTGTTTCCTCACTCGATCAATAATGATCCTTTATGACAAAGGTTATAGCTCCGTTCATGCACAGGGTATTCTTTCACCAATCAGAATCTGCAGGAGCCTGTTGACATGAAGATCGGAATGATCTCCTACGATATACAGGATTTTGGGGGATTGGAGAATTATGCAACCGATCTGGCTGTAGGGCTCCATGCGCTCGGAAATCCGGTCAGTTTTGTATCCCTTGCATGGGTATCGCCCCAGAACCAGTATGCGCGCAGGCTGAGAGATGAGAACTTGCCCATCTTCCAACCGCCTGCATGGATTTCAAGGCCCGTTTCGGACTGGCCTACAAAAGAGAGAATCGTAAAAGTATTAATGCAATTCCTGGATCCGCTTGCGCTGCCGATTGCAGTTGGATTATCTTTTGTCAAGAAAATTCCTCTCAAACAGGCAAGAATAAGTACATTTCATTGGCTACGAAGACAAATCATGACCCGATTTGTCGGGCCGGATTATCGGAAGCAATTGGGAAGGATCCTCCTGGACTTATGGAATCTTCGATGGCATCCGGATATCCTCCACATTCAGGGGTATACGACCAGCCTGTTGTTCGTAATTGAGTGGGCCAAAAGACGAAAGATTCCCGTGGTCTATGAGGAACATCAAACACCGGATCCACAGTTCAATTGGTGGAAGGGGTTCGAGGGGAGCATTAATAAAGCCGATCGTGTCATTGCGGTCTCGGAAAGAAGCGCTCAAGGTTTGCGAGAAGTGTGCAGGGTTACTCGTCCCATTTTGGTCCGAAGCCCACTTCTCCCAGACCCGTATTTTGGGGGATGGAAAAAAGGGGCACAGCCAGATCGAGAGAAAGGCATCACAATTACTACGATTGCGCGCCTGTATGTGACTAAGGGTCTTATGGATTTATTGGAGACAGCGGCGCTTGTGAGGCGGTCCCATTCGGAGGTGTTTTTCAAGGTGCATGGGGATGGCGAGCTATATGACGAATTGGTCAAAAAGGCCGAGGATCTGGGGCTGGATGGAAAGGGAATTTTTGTGGGCCCGTTTCATGATCGCGAAGACCTTCGGCAGATCATGGCTGAAACCGATATTTTCTTTCTCCCTTCGATCCTCGAGGGTCAGCCGCTGGCGATCGTCGAAGCGATGGCACATGGCTGCCCCATAGTTTCCACGGCCGTGGGTGGTATCCCGGAACTGATTGTGGATGGCGAAAACGGTCTGCTCTGCTCCCCGAGGGATATAAAGAGTATGACTGAAAAGCTTAATCAGCTGATTGGTGATCCGGGCCTCTGCACAAGACTGAGCAATGCCGCGCGCGAAGCCTATGAACGCAGCCCGTTTCGCCCGGAGGCGATTGCAAAGTACTTTAATACAGTCTACATGACTGTGCTTCAGGAGAACGGCAGGGTCAATAGCCGGGTGTTGGCCGATTAAGATAAAAGTCCTCCAGAACACAAATATGAAAATTGCTTATTGTTTGCCAGACGAGAACTGGATAAATGAGTTGCGCAGTGCAGCGCCAAATGATGCCGCGCATATTCAACAGAAGTATATCTGTGAAGGTCTGAATTCCCGGCGTCATTCCATAACAACAATGGCACCCCGTGATCTGGAGAATGTGGTCTATGAAAACGGAAGGGCACAGGTCGGAATTGCGAAAAGATCCTGGACCGCGGCCAGTTGGTTTATTATCCTGAGTAAGGTTTTTTGGAAGGCCCAGCAAATTTTCGGCATCCCCTATCTGAATGTCTTTTCAAACCTGCGACATGAGGATGCTTATCTGCAGATTCTTCCCGGTCATGATGTCGTATTCGAACGAAATTCCATCTACAGCGCGGCTGCCGGACGGGCGGCGGCCCGCCTTGGAATCCCCTATATCCTTTTTTGGGATGCGGACCAGGTTGCTGAGCTTGAATACCTGGGGAAACCTCTCACTGGCGGGCTGCTTCGCCGGGCCAGGATGCTTACCCTGGAAAACCTTCATTCAGCCTATGCAATAATCTGTGTGTCTGAAATCTCCCGGGACCGGCTCGCATCATACTGGCAGGTACCCATGAAAAAGATCCATGTAATCCCAAATGGTGTGGATCTCTCCCATTTCAGGCCCGACCCCGCGCGCCGCGCGGAGATGCGGGCCTCCCTTCATTGGTCAGATAATCCGCTGGTCATCTTTGTTGGTAGTTTCTATCCCTGGCACGATGTCTGCACACTTCTGGATGCCTTCGCCATGGTACTCAATTCTCATCCCGCGGCGCGCCTGCTCCTCGTGGGGAATGGGTCGGAATATTCCAAAATGTCAGCGCATGCCCATGACCTGGGAGTGGATGGGAAAGTCCTTTTCACAGGATCAATTCCGCATGAAGAGGTCGCAGGTCTTATAGATGCGGCAGATATTGCAGTTGTCCCTGTCCCGGTCATGCAGCGGCCGATGTGGCTATCGCCAATGAAATTATTCGAATACATGGCGTCAGGGAAAGCGATCGTAGCCTCTGATTTGGGACAGATTGCGGGCGTGATCACGGAGGGGAAAAATGGGCTGCTCGTGCCTCCAGGAGAGGCCGGGGCCCTGGCCAACTCGATCGGGCGGCTGATCGCCGATCCTTCTCTGCGTGCCAGGCTGGGGGAGGGAGCCAGGGAAGACGCGGCGCACAATCATTCCTGGGCAACTGTCATTGGAAAGATCGAAGATATTCTCATTAACTCGGCCCGACCGAATCCATCTTTGCAAGAAAAAAAACGCACGCCTTTCCCGGATCCGGAAGATGATAAAACCGCCCGCCAGCAGCATCACCCCGAACTATGACCATGCTCACTATGTTGGGGATGCG